>JBHOQZ010000382.1:0-2960 GCA_042408635.1 Chloroflexota bacterium | reverse complement strand
CCGGCGCGGGCCAGCCCGCCGCCCGACCTTGCGACCAGCGCAGCAACCTTGCCGCCCCGCGCGCCCGCTACCTCCACCGACTCCGCCACCACAACCGCCCGGGACAACGCCCCGGCGCCGGCGCCCGGGGGCGCGGTCCCGGCCTCGCCGCCGGCCGGTCTCCCCGGCCCGGCCGCTCGATCCAACGTGCCGGTCGCGGGATCCCCGGCGGCCGGATCGCCACCTGCCGGTGAGCCTACCGGTGGCAGCCAGGACGCGCCGCTCGACGCCAGCCTGCTGGAGACGGCACACGTGGAGCTGGTGACGCTCGGCACGGCGGCGAACGATGACGCGGCCACCGCCCCAAGCGCCCCCGCGCCGGAACCGACTGGGACGGCGGCCACGTCCTCGGGCGCGGCACCGTCGGGGACGGCGCAGCCTTCGTCCGCGGTAGCCAGCGTCCCGGCGTCCGCGAGGCCACTGCCGGGACCCCTGCCCACGGCCGCGAGCCCGGTCGAGCCGGAAATCGATGAGACGATCGTGGGGACGCCAACGGCGCTCGTGATGATCGCCGAGACGGTCGACGCGCCCGCTCCGCCGGCGACGATCCCGGCCGAGGCGACGACCGACGGGCTCGACCCGGCCGCGCTCGCGGCCTGGGAGGAGGCGCTCAGCTCGCACAGCCTGCCGCCCTCGGAAATCGCGCTGCCGGCGCTTCCCGACGGGCCGGCGCTGGCGCTGGCGGTGCCCTACCGCACCCAGTTCAACGGCACGACCTACGCGAGCTCGAACTGCGGCCCGACGTCGCTGGCGATGGTGCTCGAAGCCTATGGCCTCAAGCTGCCGACGAGCCGCCTGCGCGCGATGGTCGGCGAGCTCCAGCCGCCCGAGTGGGGCGACGGCGTAGCGCTCGATTCGCTCGCGGTGATCGCGCAGCGCCACGGCCTCGTGCCGGTCGGGCTCTACAGGCGCGGCGGGGGCGGGCCCTTCTCCAACTACAAGCGCTGGACGCTCGCCGAGGTGCGCCAGCAGCTCCTGGCCGGTCGGCCGGTCATCACCCTCGCCCGCTACGCCGAGCTACCCGGCAATGCCGCGATCCGCTCCAACAGCGATCACTGGATCGTGCTGACCGGCGTCTGGGGCAGCAACTTCATCTACAACGACCCCGCCCCGAACGGCGGCCTGCCCGGCTACGGCCGCCTGATGAGCGAGGCGATGCTCCTGCACGTCTGGAGCACCTCGAGCATCCCGCGCCACGCCGCCGCCTTCGTGCCGGTCGATGGTCGGGAGCTGCCGACAGTGCACGTCGAGGGCGACGAGGCGGTGCGCGCCGCCCTCCAGCAGCTCGCCGCCCGCCACGGCGACCGGCTCGACCTCGGCCTGCCACCCGAGCCGACCGAGCCGCCGATCGACCTGGTGCTTCTCGCCGACGCGCCGGCCGCGGGCGGGACAGCCCGGCCCGCCGCCGACGGCTGGTGGGGCGAGCCGAGGCCGTCCGGCCCGACGGTGTCGAGCGCGACGGCCGGAACGGTCTTCGGCCCGTTCCTCGACGACCGCGGCCTCGCGGCGCTTGCCACCGCCCCCGCCGACCCGGCGCTTCGAGGCGAGCCTGGCGCGGACCAGGTTGAGCGCCTGGCCGGCTCCCGCCCCCGGCTCACGGCCTCGATCCAGCCACCCGAGTCGACCTCGACCGGGCCTCCGGACGCGGGCGCCGCGCTCGCCGACTCGGCCCAGCCGGTCGAGCCTGCCGGCGCGGCTGGTGCGGCACCAGGGGACGCCGGGTCGCCCCGGCCGCGGCCGCTCTTGTGGCTGTGGCTCGACCGGACGCTGGCGTTGCTGGCGCGCCTGGGCGCGGGCCTCGCCGGCCTTCCCGCCTCCGGCTGAGTTCGCGGCCGGCCGGACCGCTCTCAACCGCCGCGACCAGGCCGCTTTGCCACGGGAACGGGGTGCCGAATGGCACGTGGCTGCGCGTCGTCATCCGCGTCCTCGGCTGCTACCGCTCACCATGTGCGGCCGGGAGTTCCGGTCGCGGGGAGGTACGGCCGGGGCTCCCGGCCGCACTCGGGACCGGCAGGCGGGGGCGGGCCGTGGCGCGTCTGCCCCGGCATGCATCGGCTACCATCCCGGCAGTCCGCCGACGGCCAGGCTCCGGCTCGGGTAGCGCCTCGCGGCGCCGGCCGTTCGAGCGGACGCCGTGCGTGACGACTTCCGTCAGATGGAGGACAGTGACGATGGCGACTGCCCGGAGGAACCGATTCGGACTGGCGCTCGCGCTCGCGGCAGCGGTCGCCCTGCTGCCGGCCGCGCCCTGGCCGCCCACGGCGGCCTTCTCAGGCGGGGCCGCAACCGAGCCCCTCGGCCCCGGTTGGGCGGCGCGGCCGCCGGGAGCCGTGTCGATGCTCGCGCGGAGTGACCTCGGGGGGCTGGCGTTCGCGCAACCGGCAGCGAGCCGCTGGCAGCAGTTCGCGCCGCTCATCGAGCCGCGCTCCGAGATCGCGGTGGCGCTGCTCGACGGCAAGATCTACGTCCTGGGCGGCTACCCGGCCGGGCGCATCCCCTCCGATGTGGTCCAGGTCTACGACGTGGCAACCGACACCTGGGAGCTGGGTCCGCCGCTGCCGACGCCCATGCACCACACCATGGCCGCGGTGGCCAACGGCACGCTCTACGTCATCGGCGGGGAGATCGACGGCGCGGGCACGGGCCGTCCCGAGCGCTTCGTGGACACCGTCTACGCGCTCGACCGCGAGCGCGGCGCCTGGGTCGATCGAGCATCGATGCCCACCACGCGCAGCGGCGGCGGCGCGGCCGTGATCGACGGGCGCATCTACGTCGCGGGCGGGCGGCCGCCCCACGGGCGCGACTTCGCGGTCTACGACCCGGCCGCCGACGCCTGGCAGGTGCTCCCCGAGGTGCCGACCCAGCGGAACCACCTCGGCGTCGTCGCGATCGACGGCAAGGTCTACGTCGCGGGTGGCCGC
>JBHOQZ010000378.1:0-2564 GCA_042408635.1 Chloroflexota bacterium | reverse complement strand
GGCCCAAGCCGGCTCACGGGCGCCCGTCCTAGCCCCCGGAGCCGCGCGGGGGTGATGGCGATGGCCGAATTAGCGCGGGGATGCGGCCGGCGGGCTGATGCTCGCCGGGTACCCGCTTGCGGGTTGGGCCGCGCGCCGGCCGCGTCCTGCCTGCGCGCCGGCTTGGGCCCGCCGGCGCGACTGCCCGACCTCTTTCCGCACCGTCCAGCAGCTGGCCGACTAGAACGCCCGCACGTAGAACGCCCGCACGCTTTCCGCACCGTGCATCAACGGGCTGAGGCGCGATCGTCCCCAGCCGGCTGAAGCCGGCTTCGCAAACTCAGGCCGGGGGTTCACCCTCGGGCGACCGGGCGGACACGGTCGGCGCGTCTCTTCGCGCGTCCTTCAGCCCGTTGAACGCATTCCCCGCGTCACGACCGCAACCTCCATCATCCCCGCCCGGCCGGGAGGGGAGCTTCGGCGGATCCGGGGGATCCTGGGCGCGGGTGCCGGGCCGGCCGGCAGTTCACCAGCGACGAGCGCGGTCACGTGTGAAAATGCCGTCAACATCCGGGCGGCACGAAGACTGCGGCTGGCGTGCGCAGGCAGGGAGGCCGATCGCTCTGGTAGAGTCGAGGCAGCGGCAGCCCTGGTCCCCCCGCGGAGGTGATTCATGAGATACAGGTCGATGCGCTCCCGCGGCGTCCTGTTCGCCGTCACGCTCGTCCTGGTGCTCGTGCTTGGTGCCGGCTGCGCCGAGCTGTTCGCGCCCCCCGTCAGCGGCAGCCCGACCGGCGGGTCGGACGGGCGAACCGCACCCTCGCCGGCGGGTGCCGCGCCAGCCGGCGGCGCTGGCGTGGTGAGTGGCCCGACGCCCCACCCGATCCCGCCGGTCGAAGGGGTGCCGGTGCCGGTGGTGCCGCTGCCGGTCGAGGCGTTCGTGGCGCCCGACGAGGCCGAGAGTACCCCGGCCGTGGCCGGGGTCGATCCCTACGTCGTCCCGCCACCCGCCCTCGAGTTCACGCCGAGTCGCTACTGGATCAGTGCCCGGCTCGACGCGGTCACCAAGCTGATCGGGGGCAGCCAGAGCGTGGAGGTTGCCAACAACAGCGCCGACACCTGGACCGAGGTCTGGTTCCACCTCTTCCCCAACGCCTTCACGGTCGAGGCGGGCGCGCCGACGTTCGTGGCGCCCGAGCGCGAGTACCCGCGCGGTTTCAACCCGGCCTGGCTGCGGGTTGAGGCGCCCGGCACCGAGGTCGTGGCGGATGCACACGGCAAGGAGACGCTGCTGCGCTATCCCCTTGCCTCGCCGCTCGGGCCGGGCGAGCGCACGACGCTGACGCTGCGGTTCGAGGCGAAGATCCCCGAGGCGCAGAGCCGCTTCTCCCACTTCGACGACGTCTACGCGCTCGGCAACTGGTACCCGATCGTCGCGGCCTACGACGCGGGTGGCTGGCGGCGCGATCCGTACTACCGCATCGGGGATCCGTTCTACAGCCCGGTCGCGGAGTACGCGGTCGAGCTCCAGGTGCCCAAGGGGTTCGTCGTCGGCGCGACCGGCGTCGAGCGGGCGGTCGACACCGCCGCGCCCGACGTCGACACCTACCAGATCACGACCGGGCTCGTGCGCGACTTCGCGGTCGCTGCCAGCCCGCGCTACCGGGAGATCCGGCGCGAGGCCGGCCCGGTGACCGTGCGCGTGCTCTACCTGGACGATGCCGGCGCGCGCGGCGGCACCCAGGCGGCTGACGCCGCGCGCGATTCGGTGCTGTTCTTCGGGCAGACGTTCGGCGCCTACCCCTACCGGGTGCTCACCGCCGCCCAGACCTACTTCCCCGGCGGCATGGAGTACCCCACCCTCGTCTTCCTGGGTGATGTCGTCTTCCAGCCCGCGGCGCTCGACCGCCGCGCGCTCGACTTTCTGACTGCGCACGAGGTTGCCCACCAGTGGTGGTACGGCCTCGTCGGCAACGACCAGATCCTCCAACCCTGGCTCGACGAGGGGCTGGCGCAGTATTCGATGTACCGCTTCATGCGCACGAAGGGGGTCGACGCCCGCCCGTCGGTGAACAGCCAGTACGACGACACGGGCCTCTTCTACCGCTCGGTGCCCTCCTACGGAGCGGACGACGCCGCCTACAACTACCAGGTCTACGAGCACGGCGCCGCCGCGCTCTTCCGCCTGCAGGAGGCAGTCGGCATCGAGACGATGGATCGGATCCTCAAGACCTACTTCGAGCGCTACCAGTACCGGATCGCGACGGTGGACGATTTTGTGCAGGTCGTGGCGGAGGTCGCCGGCCAGCCCGGCTTGGAGGCGATCGCCCCGTATATGCGGCCGCGCCCTTGATCTACCGCAATCTTCACCACGGTTGAGCTTAGATGCGCGGGCTCGCTGGCGTGACGCTACCGGACGCCGTGGTAGCCTGCCCGCTCAAAGCGGGGTAGATCTGCTCTAGAGGTACGCTGGGTAATGGGTGAGCTCCTCCACCGTGCGCCGTGCGCCGTGCGGCCCCGGTCACTCCGGCGTCGAGTGCCCGCAGTCGGCGGTGGCCGCCGATGACGGCGCCCGGGCGCGAGCC
>JBHOQZ010000376.1:0-1236 GCA_042408635.1 Chloroflexota bacterium | reverse complement strand
GCCGCCCGGCTGGCTCGCCAGTGCGTCGGCCGAGGAGCGGGCGATCCGGCCGGTAGGTACCGGTCCCTATCGGGTGACGGAGTGGCAACGCGCCGCGGCTCTCCGCCTCGAGGCGCACGCGGCCTGGTGGCTGGGCGGGCCGCGCTTTCGCCGCGTCGAGTTCCGGCCGGTGCCCGACGCCGCCCAGCGGGTGGCGGCGCTGCGCACCGGCGATCTCGACCTCGCGGTCGGCATCCCGGCCGATCTGGCCGAGACGGTGTCGGGGCCGGACGTGCGGCTCGTCGAGCGGCCGGGGGTGCAGACGCTCTACCTGCGCCTGAACGCGCGCAAGCCGCCGCTCGACGACGTGCGCGTGCGGCGCGCGCTGGCCCACGCCGTCGACGTCGACGGGTTGATCGAAGGCGTGTACCTGGGGCGTGCGCGGCGCGTGAACGGGCCATTCCCGCCCGAGGTCTTCGGCGATGACGCGGCCGGCCCGCTCGCCCCCTTCGATCCGGCGCGCGCCCGCGCGCTGCTGGCGGCGGCCGGGGTCGACCCGCGGCTCGTGCTAACGCTCGAGACGCCGCGCGGACGCTACCCAGGCGACGACCGCGTCGCCGAGATGGTCGCCTGGTATCTGAGCGAGGTCGGCGTCCGCGTCGACGTGCAGGTCGTCGAGTGGAGCAGCTACCTTGCCCGTCTCCAGGCTGGGCAGGGTGGTCACCTGTTCCTGCTTGCGGGCACCAACCGGACCTTCGCCCCCCACTTCACGATCACGCGGCTCTACGCCAGCGCAAGCCCGTTCGGCCGCCACTACTACGGCAACGAGTGGATCGACAGTCTGGCGCGCGAAGCCGCCGCCACGCTCGACCCCGAGCGGCGGCGGCTGCTGTACCACCGCATCCTCACCACCCTGCGCGAGGACGTGCCGGCGATCTGGATCGCCCAGCTCGCCGATGTCTACGGCCTGCGCCGCCGGCTCGATTGGACGCCGCGCGCCGACAGCCTGCTACTCTTCGGCGACGCGCGCCCCGCCGCCCCATAAGCCGCCTTCAGGGCGCTGCGGTCCGTCCGCGCATGCCCACGGGGAGCGGGGCTGGCGGGGAGCGGCCGGAGTGCTCTCCGGGTGGCTGAGGGCCGCCGGCGCGGCGCCGGTGGAGGTCGAGTCCGGTTGCGCTCGGGCCCGGCCCGCGCCGGCTCAGGCCGCGTCGACCGCCACCGCCGCGCCGCGGAGGATCGCGGCCGCGGCCGCGAGCG
>JBHOQZ010000375.1:0-3354 GCA_042408635.1 Chloroflexota bacterium | reverse complement strand
GCCCTCGCATGCTCCACTCGACCGACACCCTACCGCCTCAACCGTTCAGCTAGCGGAGACGCCGCCCGGGTTCGCCCGGCAGCGCTCGCGTCAGCGACCAACCAGGACCGAGCCGACCACGGCTGCATCGTCCTCGATCGTGGCGGCCCCGACGGCCGGCAGGCGACCGGCCGCGTCGTAGAGGCCGACCTTGAGCGCATAGCTGCCCGCCGGCAGATCGGGCGGCAGGCGGAAGACGTGGCGGTCGACCACCCACTCGCCCGTCAGCCACCCGCTCGTCGGGCGCGCACCCCCATCTGGCGGCGAATCCGACTGAGCCACGACGGTGCCGTCGGGCGCGGCGAGGTGCACGAAGACGGTGTAGGTGGCAGCCAACTCGCCCAGGGCGTGCCAGGCGAGCGTGACGTCGAGCGGCTCGCCGGCGGTGAGCGTGGCGGGGGCCTCCACCCCGGCGAGCTCGGCCACGCCGCCGAAGCGCGCGCCGACCACCCGCGAGAACGGCGGGGCCTCGAAGCGGCGCGCCACGGGCAGCACCGCGATCTCCCCGATCATGGCCTCGGCCAGCCGCCGCCCGTCGCCCGCCTCGACCTGGAGCTCCAGCGTCGCCGAGCCGGCCGGGGCGCGTCCGCTCACCGGCAGCTCGATCAGGTCGAACACCGGCTCCCCCTCGTCCGGCACGAGCGGACGCATCGCCTCGGCGACCACCTGCCCATCCGACCCGCGCGTGCGCAGGCGCAGCCAGGCGGCCGGCTCCCCGCCTGCAGACGGCGTCGTCCGCCAGGTCAGCCCGATGGTGGCGCGGGTGCCGGGCTGGATGGGGCCCGGTGGCAACTCGCGTCCAAGCAGCTCGAGCGGTCCGACCGCGAGCGGCGGGATCGCGCCCAGGACTGGCCCACTCCCCCGGCGCGTCGTCGCCAGCTCGCCGAGCACGACCGCGTCCGCCCCGTCGCTGGCGAGCGCGCCCGGCTCGACCAGGCTCAGCCGCGCACCGGTCCCATCGACGAGGCCCGCGATGAGGCGGTAGCGGCCAGGAGGTGCGCCGGCGGGCAGGGCGACTCGATGGAAGGTCAGCAGTGTCGAGCGCGGGAGCAGGCGCACAGCCGGCCCGAGCGGCGCGTCGAGCGAGAGGTAGCGGCGTCCCGCGGCGTCCAGCAGGTGCACGAACGGGTGCAGGGTGCCGGGCTCGTCCTCGAAGCGCCAGCGCAGCGTCAGTCGGGCCGGGTATCCGCTGGCGGGTACGGCGCCGTCCTCCGCGGGTTCAAGGCGATAGGCGGCCAGCGCCGCGCCGCCGGCGAAGCGCGCCCCGGCCGGCCGCTCGCCGAGCGCGGCCCAGTCCGGTTGCCCGTCCAATCGAACGGCGAGGAAGGGCCGCGCCGCGCCGTCGACCCCGTCGGCTCCGACCGGGACGCCGCCGACGGTGCGGAGCGCCGCGAGCGCCGGCGAATCCGGGTGGTGGGCGACCCAGAGCCGGGGCTCGGGGCCATCCGGTACGACCAGCCCGTGCGCCTCGTCGAACCAGGCGGCGGCCAGCCGCGTCCGGTCGACGTGTTGCTCCTCGGGCGGCAGCCAGGGCCAGAGGTGAAAGGCGATCGTCGCCCGATCCACCCAGAAGTCGTCCGCCAGCAACACGCGGTCGGCCGCGGCTCGCCCGCCGTGCCAGAGCGGGTCGGCGGCGAGGAAACGGCCGACCCGGTCGAGGTCGGCGTTGTAGGCGGCCCGGACGTCCGGCCGCGCCGCCCACAGCACCCCGTACCGCCACCAGGTGTGGCCGGCCAGCGCCCCGGCCAGCACGACCGCGAGCAGCCAGGCGGCCGCCGGCAGGGGCTGCGCGGGGCCTGAGAAGCCCCGCGCTGAGGCCGTGAAGCCGGCTGATGGACGTGGCCTGACTAACCGATACCCGAGTCGGCGGGCTGCAGCCCGCGCCGAGGGACGGCATCGCCACGTTCCGGCTGCAGCGAGCCGAGCCGAATCCTTCGCTTCGGCCCCAGCCGACCGACCGGCCAGACGATCATTCTCATCACCACCACCAGCCGGCTCCTGAGTGCCCGCCCCTGCGGGGGGCTCGGCAAGCTCAGCCTCGGGGGTTACCCACGGGCGGGCGGGCACGGCGACGGTTGCCGGGGACAGCCCGCAGCCACTATCGGCTGGTCGGCCACCCGCTGGCGGGTGGGGACGTCCGCCCATCCCAGCTTCAGCCACGCGGCCGAGCGATCGGGCAAGCCAGCCGAGCACGACGGCGCCGCCCAGCCCGAACAGCAGGTAGGTCGGCTCGACCGCGACCAACGCGCGCAGGTAGTGGGGTGCCTCGATCGCCAGCAGCGTCGGCAGCAACCCGAGCGCCAGCCAGATCGGCAGCCAGAGGTACCGGGGCTCCCGCCACCGGCGAACCGCGTAGCCCAGACCCAGCAGGAACAGCGCCGCAGAGAACGGATCGAACACCGGCTCGCCCGGGAGGTTGTGGCGCGGATTGGCGTCGCCCGCCAGGGCGAACATGCCGAGCACCCGGCCCAGGTTTTCGGCCAGCGAGAACGCACTGCCCTCACCCGCGACCTGGGCCGCGCGCGCTGTGAAGATCTCGGGGTTGGCGGCGAAGTAGAGCCCGAGCGGCAGAAATGCCACCAGGCAGCCCGCGAGCAGGAGCGCGGCGCCCCGCAGGAGGGCCGGCCGATCCGACCTGTCGCCTCCGGGCCGCAGGAGCGCCAGCAGGACAGGCACGAGCAGCGCGGCCGGTAGCACGCGCGCCGCGATGTAGGTGTAGAGCGACAGCCCGAGCGCCACGCCGGCGAGCGGCCAGAGCACCGTCAGGCGTCCCCGCCCGCGCGTGAGCGCGCACCACACGACCAGCGCCGCGACCGCCTCGACCAGCGGCAGGGTGATCGCGCGGAAGGCGTCGCGCGCGAGCGTCACCTGCCAGAGCGAGGCGGCGAGCCCGGCCGCGGTCAGCAGGGCGGCGAGCCGGCCGTAGGCGAGGCGCGCCAGCCCCCACACCGCCGCGATCGTCAGCAGGTTGACCACCGCCGAGGTCAGGCGCAGCGCGGTCGCCCCGTAGCCGAACCCAGCGAAAGCGGCGGCCAGCAGGTACATAAAGAGGGGCTCGCGCTCGCCGAAAAAGATCGAGCGGTCGCCCTGGGCGACGTTGTAGCCGAGCACACCGTAGATCGCCTCGTCCTGGTGCAAGCCGGGCGGCAGCTCGTCGAGGCGCCAGAGCCGCAGCAGAGCCGCCACGATGACGATACCCACCAGCGCCAGGAGCTCCAGGCGCTGGTCGCGCCGGCTGCCCCCCTCGACCGGCGCGGCGGCCTCGCGCCCACCCGGCGCCGCCGAGCGCGGGGGTGCGGCGGGTTCGTCCGCCGA
>JBHOQZ010000374.1:0-9080 GCA_042408635.1 Chloroflexota bacterium | reverse complement strand
CGCCGCAGGCAGCCTGCGGCGTCCTCGCTCGTGTCTACGCGCCAGCTTACCCGGCTAATCGGCCGCCTGCTCGCCCTCGGCCTCGGCCACCAGCCGGCCGCACTCCCCGTGCAGCAACCGTTCTCGATCCAGCTTCAGGCGCAGGAGGGCGAGCGACTCGGCCGGCGTGAAGCGCTGCTGCTGCCAGGAGACATACGGCGCGTCCTGCTCGATGCCCAGCGCCGCCCGACGCGGCAGCGGCCTGTTTTCCGCCACTGGCCCACCGAACGCCGCGTGGGTGCCGCAGTAGACGCAGACCCAGCGACGGCCCGGCACGAACGCCGCGAACTCCCGCCCGCAGGACGGGCAGCGCGGAATCTCCTGCGCCATCGCCCTCATCCTCCTCCTTTGCCCCGGCCGGGCTACCTGGAGCCCGAACCGGCCCCCGGGCGGCCGTGCCACGTGCCGGGGCGCTGCCCTAATCGCCAGGCTGCTCGACCGGCCGGACGATCTCCGTCGGCCGCAGCGGCGTGGTCCGACGAGCGGGCAGGACGACCCACGCCCCGACCAGCGAGACGAAGCTAACCACCGCCAGGAAGCTGATGCCGTCGAACATCTGCCATGCACCTCCTGCAGAGTTGCGCCGGGTCGCTATCGCCGGCTCCATGGGCCCGTCGCCGGGCGTGCCCCGGGGCGCCGGCGCGTCCCATCTCTCGGGCTAGATCTGGTAGGCGGGCTCGCCGTGCTGCGTCTGATCGAGGCCGATCTGCTCCTCGGTCCGGTCGACGCGCAGCCCGACGATGAGGTCGATGAGCTTGAGCAGCAGCCAGGTCACACCGCCGGCGTAGGCCCAGACCACTGCCACCGCGATGAGCTGCGTGACGAGTTGCTGTGGGTTGCCGAAGAAGAGGCCGTCGGCGCCAGCCGCGTTGACGGCCGTGGTGGCGAACAGGCCGGTCGCCAGCGCGCCCCAGGTGCCGCCGACGCCGTGCACGCCCCAGACGTCGAGCGAGTCGTCCACGCCGAGCCGCGACTTGAGGTGGACCGCGATGTAGCAGAGCACGCCCGCGCCGAAGCCGATCACGATCGAGGCCATCGCGTTGACGAAGCCGGCGGCCGGCGTGATCGCCACCAGGCCGGCGACCGCGCCCACCGCGGCGCCCAGCGCGCTGGGGCGGCCACGGTGCGCCCAGCTCACCGTCACCCAGGTGAGCGCGGCCATGGCGGCGGCGGTGTTGGTCGTCACGAAGGCGCTGGCGGCCAGCCCGCCGGAGGCAAGGGCACTGCCAGCGTTGAAGCCGAACCAGCCGAACCAGAGGAGCGCGGCCCCCAGGATGGTCATCGTGGCGTCGTGCGGCTCGATGCTGTCCTCCCCGAAGCCGAGGCGCCGGCCGAGCACCAGCGCTGCCACCAGCGCCGACACGCCCGAGGTGATGTGCACGACCGTGCCGCCGGCGAAGTCGAGCGCGCCGAGCGCGCGCAGCCAGCCGCCGACGCCCCAGACCCAGTGGGCCACCGGGCAGTAGACGAGCGTCGCCCAGAGCAGGGTGAAGAGAGCGAACGCTTTGAAGCGCTTGCGCTCGGCGAAGGCGCCGGTGATGAGGGCGGGCGTTATCGCCGCGAACATCGCCTGGAACGCCATGAAGGCGAGGTGCGGCACCGTGGCGGCGTAGTCGGCGTTCGGCTCCTGCCCGACGTCGTTGAGGCCGAACCAGCCGAGACCGCCGACAAGCCCGAGGCCGGCGACATCAGGGCCGAAGGCGAGGCTGTAGCCCCAGAGCACCCAGAGGACGCTCACCAGCGCCAGCGTGAAGAAGCTTTGCATGATCGTCGCCAGGACGTTCTTGCGGCGGACCAGGCCGCCGTAGAAGAAGCCGAGCGCGGGCGTCATGAGCATCACGAGCGCCGCCGCGATGAGCAGCCAGGCGGTATCGCCGGCGCTGACCGCCGCTTCTGCCGGCATGGGCAACCTCCTCGGTTCTGGTTACCCCCGCACGGTAGCCCGCCGCTCCGCCGGCGTCATCGTTCCAAACGCTCAATCGTCGGTTGTCGAGGTGGGCAGGATGCACAATCCTAGTCGCGGGCCAGCGCGACCGTCTTCCGCGTCAGGGCGGGGCTGCCGGCGACGAGGGCGATCGCCGGCCGGACGTCGTCGAGCGCGTCGAGGCGCCAGAGGGTGTCGATCGCGCGGTCGGCCTCGGCGGGGGTAAGCGCGGCTCCTGCGGCGTCGCGGAACTTGGCGACGAGCTCGTCGTCGGAGAGCGGGTTGCGCGGGCTGCCCCGGGCGTGGTCGACGCGCCGGCTGAAGACGCGCCCGCAGCGCAGGTAGAGCGTCACCTCGGCGAAGTTGCGCGCCATCGGGTTGCGTCCCTCCTCGGTGACGACCATGTCGATTTTTGGAAAGAGCGCCTGCGCCGCCGGCCGCTGCACCATCGCGTCGGTGAAGGTGGCGCGGCCTATGCGCCCGTCGAGGATCGCGGCGGCCAGGCAGTACTGCATGCTGAACTTGCCCTCGAGCGCGGTGGTCGGCCGCTCGTGGATCAGCACCATGGGCACGCGGAACGGCACGCCGACCACGATCCGCTGCACCTCCTGGGGCATCACCGGCTCCTCGGCCAGGATCGCCAGCAGGGCGTCCAGCGCGTGGTGCGCGCTGGCGCAGGCCGGATAGACCTTGACGTCGATCCCGGTCGTCTCGATGTGCAGCCGCTCGCCCAGCCCCTTCAGGCCGCGCTCGACGCTGCGGTCCGCCTGGCCCACCACCTCGAGCAGCCCGAAGCGTCCCTCGAGGATCTCGCGGTCGGCGGTGAATCCCTGCTGCGCGAGCAGCGCCGCCACCACCCCGGCGCGGGCCGCGTTGCCCGCGTGATACGGCTTAGTCATGGTGCCGAAGTTCCGGCGCAGCCCGGCCGCGTGCGAGGCCGCGAGGCCGAAGGCGGTGCGCGTCTGCTCGATGTCGAGGCCGAGGATCACGCCGGCCGCGGCGGCCGCTCCGACCACGCCGCAGGTCGAGGTCGCGTGCCAGCCGCGCTCGTAGCTGCCCACGCCCACCGCCCGGCCGACCCGCGCCGCCACCTCGAACCCCGCCACGTAGGCAGTGATGAGGTCGCGCCCGCCCCGCCCCAACTCCTCGGCGAGCGCCAGCGCCGCCGGCAGCACGACCACGCTCGGGTGGCCGTTGAGCGCGATGTTGTTGTCGTCCCAGTCGAGGGCGTGGCCGATGGCGCCGTTGGCGAGCGCCGCCTCGGTCGGCGCGGTCCGCACGCTCTGCCCGATCACGGTTGCCGTGCCCCTCCCGCCGAGCCGCTCGATCAGGCCGACGAGCTGCCGCGCGGCGGGGTCATCGCGCGCCGCCAGCGTGACGCCGACGGTGTCGAGGATCGCCCGCCGGGCGAGGTGAACCGCCGACGCTGGCAGCGCCCCGAAGCGCAGCCCAGCCGTGAAGCGCGCCAGCGCCTCGGTGAATCCAACGCTCCCGCCCCGGTGCGTCATCGTCGTGCGCCTCCTCCCTGCCAGCCGGCACGGGCCTCTGCCGGCCCGGCCGCGCTCGGGTTCGGCCCGAGCCGCTGCCACCGTCGTGCCCGCAGCGAGGCCGTCGGTCCGAGCCGAGCCGGCTGCCGGCCCGGGCGCGGGCAACCCGCCCCGACGGCCGACCTCAATTCTGGGGGAGGGGTGGGAGGCGCCGCAAGGGGGGCGCGGGCTGGCGTGAGAGGCATGGGGGCGGGTCGGCGGCCGCGGCGGGGCTACAGCAGCTCGATCCGGCCCACCCACTTGATCCACTGGAAGCCGCGCCGCCCTGGCACGACCAGCCGGACCGGGTAGCCGTGCCCCGGCGCGAGCGTCTCCCCGCCGACGTGCGTGGCCAGCAGCGCCCCGCGCAGCTCGTCGAGCGGAAAAACGTGGGCGTGGCCGGTGACGGAGACGACGCGGACGAGGCCCGTGCCCGCGCCCGCCGGCGGCCGATCGACCGTCCGCAGCACGTCCGCCACGGCGTAGCCCTGCCAGCGCTGCTCGCTCCACCAGCCGCCCGTGCAGTCCAGGATCGCGGTCAGCTCCCGCCGCGGCAGCGCCGCCAGCTCGGCGAAGCCGAGGCGCCGCACCGTCTCGCCTGGCCGGCCGATCTCGACCTGCCAGGTGGCCGCGTCGAGCGGCGGCACCGCATCGAGGAGCCAGTTCGTGACCGGGAAGGCGTTGCCCGAGTGGGAGCCGGCGTGCTTCGAGCCAGTGGGGCGCCGCCCGCCCGGCTCCGCTTGCCACTCGGCCGCCACCTCGACAACCCGCCAGCCCACCACGCCGGCCACCGCGAGCAGGCCCAGGCGCAGCGCCTCGCGCCGGGTGACGAGCCGCCCCAGCCGCGGCCGGCGCTCCCAGCGCCGCGCGGCGTGGAGCAGCATCAGGCCACCGAGCAGCAGGCCCAGGTAGACGTGCAGGTTAAGCGGCGAATAGCCGAGGAGGCTGTCGAACGAGACGAGGTCGAGCGTCCAGGCGAGCCCGAGCCCGAGGCAGAGCAGGAGCGCCAACGCGGCCGCCAGCCCGATCAGCCAGGAGCGATCCGGCCGGCTAGGTCCTCCCCCGCCGGGCCGGATCGGCGGCGCCCGCAGGCGGCGGCGGAGCGATCCGGCCGCGATGCCGTATTTCGCTCCAAGTAGGAGGAGCAGCGTCGCGCCGAGGAACCGGTGCAGATCGTAGAGCGGCAGCGCCGCCCCCTCCGGCAGCAGCCACGCCACCAGCCCCGTCGCGGTCAGCAGACCGACGACCAGCAGGAGGAGCAGGTTCGTCAGGCGCCGGCCGAGGCGCCACGCCGACACGCCGGCCGGTCGCTCGCCGGGCGTGCGCATCAGCCGGGCGGCGCCCCGGCCGCCAGGGGCGTGAAGGTGAGGCCCGTGCCACCCGGCGCGACGTCGACGCACACGTGGCTGCCGGGCGCGATCTCGCCCGAGATCAGGCGCGCGCCCAGCTCGTCGCGCAGGTGGGTGTCGACCAGGCGCCGCAGCGGCCGCGCGCCGTACTCCGGCTGGTCGTACTGTGCGAGCAGCCAGTCGCGCGCCGCCTCGCTCACCTCCAGCGTCACGTCCGGCCCGGCCGTGAGCTGCCGCTGCCGCCCCTTCCGGAAGAGGCCGAGGATCTGGCGCAGCTCGGGCGGCCCGCGCGGGCGGAAGAGGACGACTGCGTCGACCCGGTTGAGGAACTCGGGCCGGAAGCGGGCGCGCAGCGTCTCGAGCACGCGCTCGCGCACCTCCGGCGACAGCCCGGCGGCCGCGGCCGTACCCTCGCCCGCCGGAGCGGTGGTGGGCGGCCCATCGGCGACCGAGTCCGGCTCCTCGGCGGTGGCCGGTACCCGCTCGCGGGTGCGGTCGGGGCTCGGCCGGTCGAGCGCGGAGCCGAGGATGTGCTCGGTACCGAGGTTGCTGGTCATGATGATGACGGTGTTGCGGAAGTCGACGCGCCGCCCCTTGCCGTCGGTCAGCCACCCCTCCTCGAGGAGCTGGAGGAAGAGGTTGAAGACGTCGGGGTGCGCCTTTTCGATCTCGTCGAAGAGCACGACGGCGTAGGGGCGGGCGCGCACCTTCTCGGTGAGCTGGCCGCCCTCCTCGTAGCCGACGTAGCCGGGGGGCGCGCCGAGCAGCCGCGCGGCGGTGTGCTTCTCGGCGTACTCCGACATGTCGATCTGGATCAGCGCCTCCTCTGTGCCGAAGAGGAACTCGGCCACGGCGCGCGCCACCTCGGTCTTGCCGACGCCGGTCGGCCCCAGGAAGATGAACGAGCCGATCGGCCGCTTCGGATCCTTCAGGCCGGCGCGCGCCCGCCGCACGGCGTTCGCCACCGCGCGGATCGCCTCGTCCTGCCCGACCACGCGCTCCTTCAGGATCGGCTCGATCCGGGCCAGGCGCTCGCGCTCGGGCCCGAGCATCTGCCCGATCGGGATGCCGGTCTGCTGGTGGACCGCGAAGGCGACGTCCCCCTCGTCGACGGTGCCGTCGGGCGCCACTGCGGGCGTGCGGTGGGCGAGTCCGCCGGCCAGCGCCGTGCGCACGAGCGCACAGGCAGCTTCGAGCAGCGCCACGCCCGCGGCCGGCAGCGGCTGCGGCAGGTAGCTCTTGGCAAAGCCGGCGGCGGCGCGCATCGCCTCGGGCGCGATTCGCAGCCCGTAGGCCGCCTCCAGCCGCCCGCGCCGCAGCTCGAGCATCTGGAGCGTCTCGTCGACGGTCGCCGGCTCGACGCGGATCACGGCCAGCCCTTCGATGAGCGTGGGGTCGGGCTCGAAGTGGCGTGCGTAGGCGGTCGGGGTCGTCGTGCCGATCAGGTGTGGCTCACCCGTGACCAGGGCGCGGCGCAGGAGCGTGCCCGCCTCGGCCCAGCCCGGGAGCGTGCTGCCGCCGACGTAGAGGTGCAGGTCGGGCACCAGCAGCGCCTCCCCGCGCGCCAGCTCGAGCGCGGCGCGGATCCCGGCTTCCACGCCGTCGAGCAGTGCCGCCGGCTGCACCGCCCAGATCGCGCCGGGCAGCCAGCCGGGACGGCCTCCACCCCCGGCCCCGCCCCCAATACTGGGGGCGGGGAGCGGGTTGTCCCTGCCCTGGGAGCCGGGACGACTCAGCTCGGTGGGCAGCGTCCCGGCCGAGCCGGCTGCGGCCGCGGCGCCCGTGCCTCCCTCACCCGGAGGCTGAGCACGCTCCTGGTGCAATGGCACCGTGGGGGGCCCGCTCACCCCCCCAGGCCTGGGGGTCGGGGGGCCAGCTCCTCCCGCGCGATTGGGGGCTGGGGGGCCCGCGCCCTCCTCCGCCGGATACCGAGCGCTCTCCAGCGACGCATGCACAGCGGGGAACCCCGGATCTCCCCCAGCATTGGGGGTCGGGGAACCACCTGCTCCCCCGGCCTCCGCCACGGGAGCGCCTTCCCTCACCTCCCAGGATTGGGGGGCCGGGGGGGCGCCCCGTTCGCCGTGCGCGAGCTGGGCGACGATGCCACCGGCCGTGGCGTCGCGCGCGAGCAGCAAGGCGAGGTAGTGCACGAGCGAGCGCTTGCCGACGCCCGGTTCGCCGACCAGCAGCAGGCCGCGCCGGCCCTCGTGGGCGAAGGCGCTCAGCAGCCGCGCCGTGTAGGCCGGCCGGTCGAGGAGCGGTGGCGGCTCGGCGGCGTAGCGGCGCACCAGGTCGACCGCCGCCGGCTGTGGGCCGCTACGCTCGGCCGCCACGCCGTTGCGCGCGACCGTTTCCAGCGCCTCCATCAGGCGTTGCGGGGTGACGCCGAAGCGGCGCAGGATGCTGCCGGCGGGCGTCTCGACCTGGAGCAGCGCCCCCAGGATGTGGTCGGTGCCGGCCCAGGCGCGGCTCACCGCGGCGGCAACGCCACGCGCCCGCTCGAGCACCGCCTCGGTGAGCGGCGCGAGCGGGTAGCGTCCCCCGTCGTCGGTCGGCAGCGCCTGCCGGCCCGCCGGCACGGCGCGGACCGTGGCGATGAGTGGATCGAGCGCGGCGCGCAGCGCGTGCGGATCGATGTCGAAGTGGTGGACCAGCAGCGCGCGGGCGTTACCGTCCTGCTGGTTGACGAGCGCCAGCAGGAGGTGCTCGGTGGTGAGCGCCGACGCCTCGGCGCCACGCGCGATCACGGCCGCCATGTTGAGCGCGCGGATCGCCGAGACGGAGTAGGCGCTGAGTGGCAGGTCGGACACGTTTCAAACCTCACCCTGGTCCAGCCAGGATGCGATGGCCATGCGATTCAACCTTCATTGTACTTGACCGGGGCGGCCGCCCAGCCGGGGCCGGGTCGGTCACCAGCGATCGCCGGTGCGGCAGCGGCGGCTCTTTCGCCCGGGCAGGCGCGGTGCTACGATCAAACCGCACGGCTCCAGGAGCTGGCAAGGAGCGTGCACCAGCGGGCAGGGAGCGTGCAACAAATGGCCGGCGCCGCGTCGTCTCAACGTCGGGAATACGCGAGGAGTGGAGCCACATGTTGAAGCGGATCGGCGACCTGCTGGGCGCCATCTTCGGCATCTTCGTGAACCGCGCCGAGAGCGCCGTGCCGCTGGCCGAGCGGCTGGCCTACGACCGCCAGCAGCGGGCGCAGCAGTTCAAGCGCCAGATGCAGAAGGCGACCGACATCGGGCAGATCGCCAACCTCTACACCCAGCAGCTCGCCACCATGCGCAGCGAGGTCGAGGCGCTGCGCGAGAACGCGCGCGCCCACGTCCAGGCGGCGCAGCAGGCGAAGCTGCGCGGCGACACCGCGGCCGAGGAGAAGCACCTGGCCGCCGCCGCCGATTCCTCGGCCGAGCTGGCCGAGGCGCAGCAGGACCTGGCCCAGCTCGAGGCGCAAGTCAAGGCGGCGCTGGCGGACAAGGAAGAGGCCTACGCCCTCATCGAGCAGCAGGCGCGCGAGCTCCAGCGCCGCGCTCGCAGCGATGCCCGCCTCGTCCAGCGCGTCTACATGACCGACATGCGCGAGCAGTCGCTGCGGCTGCGTGAGGAGATGCTCCAGTTGGTGCCCGACGACCGCGACAATGTGCGCCAGCGGGTCGAGTCCGAGATCCAGCAGCGCGAGGCCCAGTACCAGGCGCGCCGCGAGCTGGTCGAGCGCCTGAGCGAGCGCGCCCAGGCCAAGCTGGCCGGCGATCGCCTGACGGCGAACGCGCGCGGGCGCAACATCCTGGCCGAGCTCCAGGCCGAGGTCGGCTATACCCCGACGACGACGGCCGCGGCCGCCGTGGGCGTGGCGACCGCCCCGCCGGCCGCGGCCACCGCCGCCCGGCCAACCGACCTACCGCCCACGGCGGTTCAGGTGGCGGCCTCGCTCGACGAGGGGTCGACCGCCGGCACCACGCCACCGCGCGGCGGCTAGGCGATGGGCGGCTGCCGTCCGACCGCGATCGGTTGGGCGACGCTCATCCTGCTCCTGATCGGCGGCGGCCTCTTCCTGGCCTACCAGCGGTTCCAGGGCGCGCCGCCGCCCCTCGACCTGTCCGCGCCGCCGCTGCCGACCTTCCCGTCGATCAACCTCGACCCGCGCGGACAGCCGAATGCCACCCCCGCGACGGCAGCGCCGGGAGGGCTCGTAGCATCACCCACCGGCCCCGGCGCGGCGTCGCCCGCCACCGGCTCCGCCGG
>JBHOQZ010000372.1:0-1004 GCA_042408635.1 Chloroflexota bacterium | reverse complement strand
TACGGCCGCAGCGCCACCCGGCCGTCCCGGATCTCGATGACGCGCCGGTAGAGGTGGAAGCCGAGGTCGCGGACCGCCAGGGCATCGGCGAGCGGCGAGGGCGGCGGCACGAGCGCGATCTCGGGCGTGGCCCGGATGAGGTCGCGCCAGAGCGGGTAGAGGCGCCGGCAGGCGCGATAGCGTCCGGTCCAGCGGGCGAGCGCCGGGATGCCGACGCGCGGGCCCCAGGCAGGCATCGTCGAGCCGACCACGATCAGACTGACGGAGCCGGCGATGAGCAGTTGGGTGAGGAGTTCGGCAGCGGGCAGAGGATCGCCGAGGCCGAGGCGCCGCTTCCCGACGCGCAGGCCCTCGTGGGCAGCGTAGCCCAGCCCGAAGCTTGCTCCCAGCGCCACCAGGCGTAGACCGAGCGCCAGGGCCGGCCGCTCGGTGACGCCGGCGTAGCGCCAGCATAGCCTCACCACATTGACCAGCGCCAGCCCGAGATAGGCGAGGAACACCAGCCGGTACTCGAGGATGTACGGGGCGTCGCCGTAGCGCCGGGTGAAGTCCACGGCGTCCCGGTCGACCGGCGCGAGGGCGAACAGGATCGCCATGAGCCCCAGCGCCGCAGCGAGCGCCCAGGCCATGCGGTGGACGCGCGGGCGCGCGTGCTCGGGTGGGTAGTTCAGGTGGAAGAGGTACGCCTGGACCGTCCAGCTCGCGACGAGGACCAGCCCGTTGCCGAGGAGCCGCCCCACGTTCGGGATGCCTCCCGCGCGCCCGAGCCAGAGGTAGACCGGCGGGAGCAAGACGGTGAGCGCCAGCGCCAGGAAGAGGAGGGTCAGCCAGTACGACCGCCGGCCCGCGTCGCCGGGGCTGCTGCGGACGGCCGGCAGGCGGTACAGCACCGCCGCCCACGCCAGCACCGTCGGCCCGTAGGTGAGGATGTCGCTCATCATCGCTCGCCGCTAGCCCGCACGCGCGTCCAGGGTCGCCTCGAGCCGCCCGAGGACCTCCGCCGT
>JBHOQZ010000367.1:0-1187 GCA_042408635.1 Chloroflexota bacterium | reverse complement strand
GCGGCGGCAGCGAGCCGAACGGGTCGGTGCCATCCACTCCCGGCTGGGTGTGGCGGTAATAGTCCTGCGGGTCCACCTGGCGGACGGCCTCGACCGTCGCCTGCCCGAACCGATCACGCGGCGCGGCGCCGACCATCTCGTTCCAGTTATCGAAGTCCTGGCGCTGGGGCTGCCCGGGTCCCCGCGACAGCCGATCGAAGATATCGCTCAATTCCCTACCTCCTGACCCTGGTCTGTCTACTGATTGGCGAACAGCACATCCACCTTGCCGGTACGCGGGTCGTAGACGGCGTCCGCCAGCCGGTCGCCCGACTGGTAGAACGCGATCACCTGCACCGGCTTGCCCGGGAACGTCCGCGCCATCCCCTCGGCCAGCGACGTGAGCAGCCGCTGCACCTCGGCCTTGCGGACGGTCGGCTGCACCTTCACGCCGAGCCGCTGCTCGCCGCGCACGACGGCGTCGGTGATGTACTGGTGGTTCGGGTCCTGCTCGATCACCCACCGCGCGAAGCGGGCACCCGCCTCCGTGTCGCCGGTGGCGGTCCCGCCGGCGTAGCTGCCGCCGTACTGCTGCGGCCGCTGGAACTCCTCGAGGCTCGGGCGCGCGGACGACGTCTCCTGGCTCGACGACGCCTGGATGCGGCCGCCGTCGCAGCCCACCGACGCGACCACCAGCACCAGCAGCGCCAGCACGGCGCCCAGCCGGGTGAGCGTAGCCGCCCCACCCCGAGCACGAGCCCCGGGCGCACCCGTTTCCCTGTGCTGATCCATCAGGGCCACACCTCCCATTCCGATTTGGCCGCCGGACGGCGCAGCACCGCCACCACGATCCGGCCGGCCGCTCCTCCCATGCCGAAAGCAGGATGGGTGCCAGCGCCGCCTGGGTCGGGGGCCCGGGTGAGGCTGGCGCGGTCGGACCCCGGCCGCGCGACCCGACCGTGGTCGGCCGGGCCGACGTCGCATGCCGCGTCTCGGTCGGGCGGTCGGGGCGCCCGGAGGTGTGCCGGGGGCCGGTCGCGCGCTACACTAGGGCATGGTGGCATCGGCGCTCGGCCGAGGAGACGAACGTTGACCCTGGCCCTGGCATCACGCGGCACGAGGCACCTCAAGCGCTACCGCCAGATCCTGGCCGTGCTCGGTCGGCACGGCTACGGCTATCTGCTCGTCCAGCTCGGGCTGGGCGGCTT
>JBHOQZ010000366.1:0-1583 GCA_042408635.1 Chloroflexota bacterium | reverse complement strand
CGCTCGGCCACCCCACCGCCCAGGTGTGGCGTGAAATCTGGGACGAGATCGGCCCGCGCATCGCCACCACCCTCCAGGGGCAGGAGGGGACCTACGCCGTGGCGCGCCAGCTCATCATGGAGCGCCACGGCTACCAGGAGGAGACCTACCACAGCTTCTCCTACAGCCCCAGCCCCGACGAGCGCGGCGGCGTCGGCGGCATCTTCTGCGCCAATACGGACGACACGCAACGCGTCGTCGGCGAGCGCCAACTCGCGCTACTGCGGGAGCTGGCCGCCGTCTCGGTCGACATGCGCACCGTCGCGGATGCCTGCGCCTGCAGCGCCCGCGCCCTGGAGACCAATCCGCACGACGCCGGGCGGTCGCCCTGCCGATCGCGCCGTCGGGGCAGACGGGCCGCGGCGGCGTCCTGGTCGTCGGCCTGAACCCGTACCGCCTCTTCGACGAGTCCTGCCGCAGCTTCCTCGGGCTGGTGGCGGGGCAGATCGCGGCGGCGATCGCCAACGCCGAGGCGTACGAGGCCGAGCACCAGCGCGCCCAGGCGCTGGCCGAGCTGGACCGGGCCAAGACGGCCTTCTTCAGCAACGTCAGCCACGATTTCCGCACCCCGCTCACCCACATGCGCGGCCCGATCGAGGACCTGCTGGCGGGCACCCAGGGGGAGCTGGGGCCGCGCCAGCGCGAGGCGCTCGCCCTGTCGAACCGCAACAGCCTGCGGCTGCTGCGCCTGGTGAACACGCTGCTGGACTTCTCGCGCATCGAGGCCAGGCGCGTCTAGGTGTCCTACGAGCCGACCGACCTGCCGGCCCTGGTGCGCCAGGCGGCCGCCGAGCAGCAGGCCACCACCGAGCGGCACCGGATCGTCGTCGAGACCGCGGAGCCGAAGCTCGTCGGGGCCTGGGACTCAGGTCGTCTGGAGCGGAGGCTGGGTCACCTGCTGTCGAACGTCGTCAAGTTCAGCCCTCAGGGGGGCCGCATCACCGTGGCGATGCAGCGCCCCGCGGCCGCGGTCGGCCACTGGGCCGTGCTGACGGTGGGCGACGCGGGCGTGGGCATCCCGCTGGCGAACCTGCCGCGCATCCTCGAGCAGTTCCACCGCGGCACCAACGTGGCCGGCGCGATCCCGGGAACGGGCATCAATCTGGGGGGGGAGGCCCCCAGACCGTGGAGCAGCACGGCGGCTCGATCGCGGTCAAGAGCGAGGAGGGCCGGGGCAACACCTTCACGGTCCGGCTGCCGCTGACGCCGGCGGAGCCGGAGCGTGTTCCGGCCACCGATTGAGCCCGCGCTGGGGCTGCTGGACTACCTTACCGTGAAGTGGCGGAGCCGCGGAGTGTTCCGGCCACCGATTGAGCCGCCGGTGGCGCAGTGGTCCTGAATGCCGTTGCTCCGGAGCCAGAGAGAGGGTTCAGGCGGGCGATGGAGTCACGGCTGCCGGCCGGCCTCGGGCGGCGCGGCGCGACCGGGTAGGACGAGCGCCGCCGCGGTCGAGAGGCCGGCGCCAAGCGCGGCCATGGCGAACACGGCGGTGAAGCCGTCAACCGGGCCGGCGCTGCGCCCGAGCAGCGTCGCCAGCAGGCCGG
>JBHOQZ010000365.1:0-1891 GCA_042408635.1 Chloroflexota bacterium | reverse complement strand
GGCTCGGCCGCGCCCCCCGCCGGCCCCGCCGGGGCCGGCGGGACCCCCGCCATCACCGTGCCGGTAGGGGCAGGCGCCACCGCGCCGTCACGGGACCGGCCCCGCCACGCGCTCGGCCGCCAGATGCAGCACCGCCCGCGTGGCGGGTGTCACCCGCGCCCAGTCGGCGATCCGTAGCCCGGCCACCCAGACGATCCCACGCGGGGAAACCACGACCGGGCGCTCGTGCCGCTCCGCCCGTGGCACCTTCGCGTCGACGAAGAGGTCGTGCAGCTTCCGCGTGCCGCCGAGGCCGAGGGGCTGCAAGCGGTCGCCCGCGCGCCAGCGCCGCACCATCAGCGGCGCGCCGACGGCCTCCGCGTCGAGCACGACCTCCCATTCACCCGGCCGGCCCGCGCCGTGGATATCGTCGGCCGCCGGCCCGACGCGCGCGCTGAGCCGCCAACCGCCCCATGGCGCCCCGACCTCGCCCGGCACCGGCAGCTCGGCCTCCCCCTCCCCCACAGGGGTCGCGGTGGGCCCGGCCGGCGCACTGCCGCCCCGGCGCACCACCAGCGTGCCGTACCCGCGCTCCACGCCGAGGCCAGCGCCGAGCTCGATCCGCTTCCCCGTCCGGGCGCCGAGCAGGTCGAGCGCCGCCTCGACGCGCTCGGCCCCGAGCTCGACCGGTTCGCCGGCCACGGCCGCGACGGCCCGCCTCAGCAGCAACCGCCGCATCGCCACTGGCTGCGCCTGCAGCCCCGCCACAGCCAGCGCGATCTCCCTGTCGGCTGCCCCTGGGGCCGAGCCAGCTCCGGCACGTGGTCGCCGCCCCGTCGCCCGGGGATGAATCCCCGCGTCGCGGCCGCCCGGCGTGAGCAGGGCATCGCCCACCGCCACCTCTGGCCAGGCCGCCTCCGCCAGCGCCGCGACGACCGCGTGCTCATCGGCCACGAGCGCCGCGTGGCGCAGTACCGCCTCGCGCCAGCGCGGGTTGATCCGCGCCAGGTGGGGCAGCACCTCGTGGCGCAGACGGTTGCGCGTGAAGCGCGGGTCGCGGTTGCTGGCATCGAAGACCCAGGCGAGGCCCCGCCCCGTCGCCCACTTGGTGAGCTCACGCCGCCAGACGCCCAGCAGCGGCCGCACCACCCGCACCGTCTCCGTCGGCAGATCGCCCCGAGCTGGGAGCCGCAGCGGCGCATCGGCCGCCATCCCATGCATCCCCGTGGGGCCGGCGCCGCGCAGCAGGTGTAGCAGGATCGTTTCGACCTGGTCGTCGGCGGTGTGGGCGCTCAGGACGGCACCCGCACCCGTCGCCCGTGCCACCCGTGCCAGGAAGCGGTAACGCACCTCACGCGCCGCCGCCTCGAGCCCGAGCCGATGCGCCGCCGCCCAGCCAGCAGTATCGGCCGCCTCGACCGTGGCGGGTAAGCCCCAGGTGGCGGCCAGATCGGCGACGAACCGCGCATCAGCCGCCGACGCCTCGCCCCGGAGACCGTGGTCGACGTGGGCGACGTGCAGCCGCAGGTCGAGGTCAGGCGCGACCTCGCGCAGCAGGTCGAGCAGCGAGACGGAATCGAGCCCGCCCGAGACCGCCACGACGAGCGTCGCGCCCGCCGTGAACCCCGCCCGGTCGAGCGCGGTGCGCACGCGCCCGGTCAGCCGTTCTGCCAATCTCGTGTTCCACGCCTATCCGCTTCAGCCCGCCCTAGCAGCACCTGGCGCGGGCGCCTGATTGTTGTGAGCTGCCCACTATCGTAGCAATCTTCACCATCCCCGCGCGGCCTCCCCCGCGGCACCGCCGGCCCCGGACCGATCGGGTCGGGATCAGGCGCGCACGGGTGTAGCGGCGGTTGCCTCCTCGACCGCGCGCGCCAGGCGCCGCACGCCCTCCTCGATTTGCTCCGGGGTG
>JBHOQZ010000363.1:0-4690 GCA_042408635.1 Chloroflexota bacterium | reverse complement strand
CCGGCGGCCCCGGCCAGTGCCCCGTCCCCGGCAGTGAGCCCCGTCTCGGCGCAGGCCGCCGGGATGGCGGCCGCCTCCCCGGCGGCCGCACAGGGCGCCAACCGCTCCCGCCGCGGCGGGGACGGCACGGTCAAGATGTTGTGGTGGCAGGCGCCTAGCCACGCCAACGCGCACCTTGCCACCGGCACGAAGGACTTCGATGCGGCGCGCCTCTTCACCGAGCCGCTGGCTGCCTACAATCCCGGCGGCAACTTCGTGCCGATCCTGGCCGAGCGAATTCCGACCCGCGACAACGGCGACCTCGCGCTCGACGGCAAGTCGGTGACCTGGCACCTCAAGAAGGGCGTGGTCTGGCACGACGGCAGGCCGTTCACCGCCGACGACGTGATCTTCACCTGGGAGTACGTCGTCGACCCGGCGACTGCCGCGACCAGCGCCGGCAGCTACCGCAAGATCGACAAGATCGAGAAGATCGACGACCACACCATCAAGATCGTCTTCTAAGGAGCCGACGCCCTCCTGGTACGACGCCTTTTTCGGCGGGCGCGGTCATGTCTTCCCCAAGCATCTGATCCAGGAGTACAAGGGGCAGAACGCGCGCAATTCGCCCTACAATCTCAAGCCGGTGGGCACCGGCCCGTACAAGATCGTCGAGTTCAAGCCCGACGACATGGTGCTGGCCGAGATCAACATGAACTACCACCTGCCCAACTGGCCGGCGTTCGACCGCGTCGAAATGAAGGGCGGCGGCGATGCCACCTCGGCGGCCCGGGCGGTCCTTCAGGCGGGAGAATACGACTTCGCCTGGAACATGCAGGTCGAATGGGAGGTGCTCCAGAGCCTCGAGCGGTTCGGCAAGGGTCGGATCGTCACCTACCCCGGCTCGAGCACCGAGCGCCTCCAGCTCAACCAGACCGATCCCTGGACCGAGGTCGACGGCGAGCGCTCCAGCCTCAAGGTGCCGCACCCGTTCCTGACCGACATCAAGGTGCGCCAGGCGATCGCGCTCGCCTGCGACCGCAAGGCAATCGTCGACCAGCTCTACGGCGCGGGCGGCGAGGTCGCCACCAACATCCTGCTCGGTCCTGAGCAGTTCCGCTCACCCAACACCACCTGGGAGTATAACCTCGATAAGGCGAACCAGTTGCTCGATGAGGCGGGCTGGACGCGCGGCCCCGACGGCGTGCGCACCAAGGACGGCAAGCGGATGAAGGTCGTCTACCAGACCTCCATCAACAGCCTGCGCCAGAAGACACAGGCGATCATCAAGCGCTCGCTCGAGCAGATCGGCATCGAGTGCGAGCTCAAGTCGGTTGACCAGAGCGTGTACTTCAACAACGACCCAGCCAATCCCGACAACTACCCGCACTTCTACACTGACCTGCAGATGTACACCTCCGGCCCGAGCTCGCCCGACCCGCAGGACTTCATGATCAACTGGGTCAGCACCGAGGCGGCGCAGAAGGCGAACCAGTGGCGTGGCCGCAACATCGAGCGCTGGCAGAATCCGGAGTACGACAAGCTCTGGAAGGAGGCCGAGACCGAACTCGACCCGGTCAAGCGCGCAGCGCTCTTTATCAAGATGAACGACATGGTGGTCCAGAGCTACGTCGTCATCCCGCTCGTGGCGCGCCGCGGCACGATCTGCGCCGGCACCCGGCTCAGCGGTATGGAGCTCACCTCTTGGGACTCCAACCTCTGGAACGTCCGGGGCTGGTACAACGCCTGAGCCGGCGCCCCACCCCGCGCGCCTGACGCGCCACCGGAGGTGCCATGGGTCGCTTCGTCCTGCGCCGGACGCTGATCTCGATCCCGACGCTGCTCGGGATCAGCCTCGTCATCTTCACGATCCTCTCGCTCGCGCCGGGCGATCCGTTCAGCGAGCTCGTGCTCAACCCGAATGTACCGCCCGAGGTGATCGACAACCTGCGCGAGCAGTACGGGTTGAACGAGCCGCCGCCGATCCGTTACGTCAAGTGGCTCACCGCGACGCTCTCGGGCGAGTTCGGCTGGTCGTTCGCGAGCAAGGCGCCTGTGCGTGACCTGATCGCCCAGCGCCTGCCGGTGAGCATCTTCCTGCTGGGCACGGCCTACATCGTGGGCGTGCTGATCGCGTTGCCGGTCGGGGTGATCTCGGCGGTGCGGCAGTATTCGGTGTTCGACCAGGTCGCGACCACGCTCGCCTTCTTCGGCTTCTCGATGCCGACATTCTTCACGGGGCTGCTGTTCATCCTGCTCTTCAGCATCAACCTGGGCTGGTTTCCGTTCATCTATAGCTCGACGCTGCAGGAGCAGGGGTTCGCCTGGCTGGTGGCGCAGGCGAAGCAGAGCGTGATGCCGATCGCCGTGCTCGCGCTGTTCGAGGGGGCGATCCTCACGCGCTTCATCCGTGCCTCGATGCTCGACGTGATCAAGCAGGAATACGTGCAGACGGCGCGCGCCAAGGGGCTCTCCGAGCGCGGGGTACTGCTGGGCCACGTGCTGCGTAACGCGCTCATCCCGGTGGTGACGGTGCTGGCGCTGCAACTGCCGACCGTCTTCACCGGCGCGGTGGTGACCGAGCAGATTTTTCGCGTGCCGGGGATGGGGCTCCTGCTCATCAACGCGATCCGGCAGAGCGACACGCCGGTCGTGATGGCGATCACCTTCATCTACGCGATGATGGTGCTGGTGTTCAACTTCCTCGCCGACATCCTGTACGGCGTGCTCGACCCGCGAATCCGCTACGCGTGAGCCCCGCTCCGGCGGCCGCGCCCAGCGCTCGGGGCGACGGGCGCGGCCGCCGGAGACGGGAGCTCGGGATCGGAGGCGTTCAATGGCTGAAGGGGCAGCCCTCCCGGCCCGGCCGGCCGCAACCGCCGTCGGCGCCGCTGGCCTGGCGACGACCCGGCCGCCGCGCACCCTCTGGGGCGATGCCTGGCGCCAGTACCGCCGCCACCGGCTCGCCATGGCCGGCACCATCATCCTCACCGTGATCGTCCTGGCGGTCCTGGTCGGACCGCTCGTCTACACCCGTTCGATCAACGAGATCGACTTCGCCGCCAAGCTGCAGCCGCCCAGCCTGGATCACCCCATGGGCACCGACGATCTGGGCCAGGACGTGCTGGCGCGCGTGCTCTACGGCGGGCGCGTGTCGCTGGCGGTCGGGCTGGTGGCGATGATCATCGCCATCACGCTCGGCACGCTGGTGGGCACGGTCGCCGGCTACTTCGGCGGCGCGCTCGACACCGCGCTCATGCGCGTCACCGACCTCTTCATCGCGCTGCCGCAGTTGCCGCTGCTGCTGCTGGTCGTCTTCCTGTTCCGCGACGCGCTGCGCCGCTCGTTCGGGCCGGAGCTGGGCGTCTTTCTGCTGATCGTGGTGGTGATCGGCGGCCTGCGCTGGATGCAGCCGGCGCGGCTGGTGCGGGCGGCGTTCCTCTCCAACAAGGAGAAGGAGTATGTCGAGGCGGCGCGCTGCCTCGGCGTGCCGACGGCGCGGCTGATCACCGGGCACATCCTGCCCAACTCGCTCAGCCCCGTCATCGTGGCGGCCTCGCTCGGGGTGGGCGCCGCTATCCTGCAGGAGTCGACGCTGTCGTTCCTCGGCCTCGGCTTCCCGCCCGACGTGCCGACCTGGGGCCGCCTGCTGTTCGACGCACGCGAGTACCTCGACCTCGCCCCGTGGTGGGCGATCTTCCCCGGCACGATGATCTTCCTGACCGTGCTCTCGATCAACTACATCGGGGACGGCCTGCGCGACGCCCTCGACCCGCGCCGCAGCTTCTAGGCAGGTCGCCGCGGTGGCTCGACACTGTGTAGCAGACACAGCGTGAGCGAGTTCGAGTAGCCGAGCTGCGCCAGCCCGAGGGGCGCCAGCACCGGACGCGGGGACCGCGCATGACCCAGCCGCCGCACAACCTGCCGGCCCAGCCGACGCCGTTGATCGGGCGGGAGCGCGAGGTGCGCGCCGTGCGCGCCTTGCTGTCCCGTGCCGAGGCGCGGGTCGTGACGCTGACCGGCCCCGGCGGCACGGGCAAGACGCGGGTCGGGCTCCAGGTCGCGGCCGAGGTGGCGGACGAGTTTGCCGACGGCGTGGCCTTCGTCGGCCTCGCGCCAATCGGCGATCCCGGCCTGCTGGCGTCGTCGATCGCCCAGGCCCTCGGGCTGCGCGAGACCGCCGGTCGGTTGCTGCTGAACGACGTCGTTGCCTACCTGCGCGACCGCTGCCTGCTGCTCGTCCTGGACAACTTCGAGCAGCTCCTGCCGGCGGGGCCGCTGGTGGCCGAGCTCCTGGCGGCGTGCCCGCGGTTGAAGGTGCTCGTGACCAGCCGGGCGGCGCTGCGCCTCTCCGGCGAGCACGAGTACCCGGTGCCGCCGCTGGCGCTGCCCGACCCGACGCGTCCGCTCGATGCGGAAACGCTGGTGCGGTACGAGTCCGCGGCTCTGTTCGTCCAGCGCGCGCAGGCCGTCCGCCCGGACTTCGAGGTGAAAGACGCTGACGCGGGCGCGCTCTCCGCGCTCTGCGCGCGGCTGGACGGGCTGCCGCTGGCGATCGAGCTGGCTGCCGCCCGCATCAAGCTCCTCTCCCCCCAGGCGCTCCTCGCGCGTTTGGACCGGCGGCTCAATCTGCTCACCGGCGGCGCCCGCGACCTGCCCGCCCGCCAGCAGACGCTGCGCGGCACCATCGACTGGAGCTACCACCTGCTCG
>JBHOQZ010000362.1:0-1847 GCA_042408635.1 Chloroflexota bacterium | reverse complement strand
TGCTCGGCGGACTGGTGCTGGTGGGTTTGCTGGTCGGGCTGCTCGTCGCCTCGGACTCCGTGCGGCCCCTCCTCGCGCCGGTCGAGTGGGCGCTGCGGCTGATCCAGGCCGCGCTGACCCTCGTCGCGCTCGCCCTCGGCTACCTGGTCTACCTCGCCGTGTTGCTGCTGCGCGCGCTGATCGAGAACCGCCCGCCCGAGGAGCAGACGGCGCAACCGCCGCCGGGTCCGAGCGAGGTGCTGACCGACCTGCTGGAGGGGCGTGAGCCGGTCGGGCTGCCGCCTGAGCTCGCGGCCGCGCTCCAGTGGCTGAGCGTCGCCATCCTGGCCGGCGGCCTGCTCTGGCTCACCGCGCGCGGACTGCGCGTCCGCCGCCGCGCCGGCGGTGCCGCCGAGGAGACGCGCGAGTCGCTGCTGACCGACGGTGGTCTCCTGGCGCAGCTTCGGCGCGCGCTCCGCGACCTGCTCGCGCACTGGCGGCGCCGCGGCGCGCCCGTCGACGCCGGAGAGCGCGACACCGAGGCGGTGGGGGCGGGCGCGCCGGGGGCGCGTACGGTCCGGCAGGTCTACCGGGAGCTGCTCGTCTGGACGGCCGCGCGCGGCTGGGCGCGCCAGCCGGCGCAGACCCCAGAGGAATACGCGGCCGTGCTCGAGGCCCGGGCCCCGGCGGCGGCCGACGACCTCGACGCGCTCACCCACCTCTACGAGCGGGCGCGCTACAGCGCCCGGCCGCCGGAGCCGGCCGAGGCGGAGCGTGCGGCAGACCTGCTCGGGCGCGTCAAGGCGGTCGCGCTGCCCGAGACAGCCGAGGGCGCCTGATGCGTATCGCCCAGGTTGTGCGGCAGTTCCACCCCTGCGTCGGCGGTCTCGAACGGTTCACGCTCGACCTGAGCCGGCAGCTTGCCGCGCGCGGACACGCGGTCGAGGTGATCACGCTCGACCGCGCCTTCGGCAAGCCGGGGCGGCTGCCCCCGCGCGACGCCGTCGACGGTCTCGCGGTGCGGCGGGTACCCTACCTCGGCTGGCGCGGCTACCCGCTGGCGCCGGGGGTGCTGCGCGGGCTGCGCGGCTACGACGTCGTGCACGTCCACGCCGTCGACTTCTTCGCCGACTACCTGGCGCTGACGGCGCCGCTCCATCGCCGGCCGCTCGTCCTGTCCACGCACGGGGGATACTTCCACACGCCCAGGCTCGCGCCGGTCAAGCGCCTGTTCTTCGCCACCGTCACGCCGCGGACGTTGCGCGCCTACTGCCGGATCGTCTGCAACGGCCGGGAGGACTTCGCCCGCTTCACGCCGCTCGCCCCCGAGCGCACCAGGCTGGTCGAGAACGCGGTCGACGCGGCACGCTTCGCGGCCGGACCGCGGCGACCGGAAGCCGGCCGGCTGCTTACGCTCGGCCGCCTTGCGCCCAACAAGCGGCTCGACCGCCTGATCCGGGCGCTGGCGGCCGGCCGCCGCATCGAGCCGCGCTTGCACCTCGACGTGGTGGGGGAGGACCGAGACGGGCTGCGGGCAGAGCTGGAGGCGCTCGCGACGGCGCTGGGCGTGCGCGACGCGGTGACGTTCCACGGCCTGTTGCCCGATGAGGCGGTCGGCCCGTTGATCGAGCGGGCGCAGTGGTTCGTCTCGGCCTCGGAGTACGAGGGGTTCGGGCTGGCAGCGGTGGAGGCGATGGCGGCCGGCCTCCCGCCGATCCTGAGCGACATCGCGGCGTTCCGGCACCTCGTCCGCCCCGGGATCGACGGCGCACTGGTGGCGTTCGCGGACCCCGCCGCCGCTGGCGCGGAGCTGGCGCGGCTGGCGCGGCTGGACCCGGCCGAATCACGGCGGCCGGGCGAGGCGGCGC
>JBHOQZ010000361.1:0-1119 GCA_042408635.1 Chloroflexota bacterium | reverse complement strand
GGCCGACGCGCGGCGGGCGCTCGACCGGATCGACCCGGCCGCCATCGCGGCCACCTTCCGGCCGACGGGGCGGCTCGCGCGCCTCGGCTGGCGCCTCGTGGCGGGTCTGGCGCTCGCCGAGGCGCGCGAGCCGCCCCGTCGGCCGGAAGGTGGCCGCGATGGCGGCCGGGTCGATCCGGTCGAGCGCCCGCCGCGCGTCGGCCACGAGCAGAAGCGCTGCGGCCGGCGGACCGTCACCCGATCCGTCGATCACGCTCGATCCCCTCCGCGCGCCCGGCCTGCCGCGCGCCGGCGCGCCGGGCGCCGTGGCGTGGAGCGCGCTCGTCACCCGCTCCTCCAGGCCGAGCGCGTCGGCGACGCGCGCCGCCTCCCAGGGGGAGACACGCTGCCCCCAGCCGAGCACGGCACCAAGCAGCGGCCCGAGCGGGATCAGCGCCGCCGCGATCCCGAGCAGCGCCAGGTCGCCGACCTCGCTCGCCTGCGCGGGTGCGGGTAGGCCGAGCCGCGGGCCGATGAGCCGGCCGGCGAGCACGAGCACCACGGCCACGGCCAGACCAGCGACCAGCCCGATCCAGCCCCAGGCGAGTGCCCGGCGGCACCGCAACCGCGCCGCGAACGGCCCCAGCGCCGCCACCAGGGCGGCGCGCTCCCCCGCCAGCGGACCCGACTCCGGCTGGGCCGGCCCGGCATCGACCGAGGCGGAGCCGGGCTGATCGGTCGTGATGGGGGTGGTCACATCAACCGTCCCCTGCTGGCTGCGGCTCATGTCTGCCGCTCATGAAGGGTGCGATCTGCTAGAGATAGCTGGTCGCCACCCCGCCGCCCGGGGGTGATGGAGATTGTGGATGTAATCCGGGGATACGGTCGGCCGGCTGAAGCCGGCGCGAAGGGCACGCACCGATCGCGTCCGCGCGGCCGCCCGGGGGTGATGCAAGGTGCGGAAATGGTGCGGGGGTGATTGTCGGCGGGCTGAAGCCGGCGCGAAGGCAGGACGAGGCCGGCCCAAGCCGGGACTCCGCGGGATCGTCCCTTCGCGCGGGCTTCAACCCGCCGACCGTATCCCCGCATTAATTCCACAACCTCCATCACCCCCGGGCGGCCCGGTGGCGACGCCGAGCG
>JBHOQZ010000359.1:0-1249 GCA_042408635.1 Chloroflexota bacterium | reverse complement strand
CACCGTGCGGTCGTCGAGCACCACGGCCACCGCCGCGCCCGGCACGGCGTAGTCGGCCAGCGCGCGCCGGACGAAGGCGTCGGTATCGGGCGCCTGGGCGCCCGACGACCCGGGTGGCTGGGACACCAGGAGCAGCGCAAGCGCCAGGGCAAGCGGCACGAGCCGGCCGGGCACCCGCCAGGCGCGACTGATCGCGGAGCGGCTGGCCATCGACATCCTCCCCGGCTCGCCCGCGTCCGGCCCGCGGCTACCAGGCGACGCCATCCGACGGCCTGATCGCACTCTGCTCGGCGCGGCAAACCTGACGCATCCTACAGCACTACCAGCCGGTCGGGCCGTTGTCGCCGCTCGGCGCCCCGGCGTCGCCTGCCACCACGTCCGTATGGGCGTCGGTTACGCGTCGTCGACGATGGGGGCGAAGATCTCGGCCACCGTCAGCCGCAACCCCGGCAGCACCGCCTCCAGGTCGATCAGATCGTCCCCGCCGAGCGTCCGGTCCGTCCCGTCGCGCCCCAGCCGGCGCACCGTCTCCGTCTCCGGTACCACGACCAGCGCGATCGCGGTGCCGTTGGCGAGATACCGCCGGCACTTCGCCACCAGCTCCTCGACCGTCTGCTCCGGCGAGCGGATCTCGATAGCGATGTCCGGCGCTTCGTCGGCCGAGCCGGGGAGAACTCGGCCGGAGGGCGAGCGCGCGACCCGGTCCCAGCGGTAAACCGCGACGTCGGGTAGCAAGGAGTCCCGGCCGACCCGCGTGCGCAGTTCCGAGAACGCCCGGGCGAGACGCCGCGGACGGGCGTAGTTGTCGATGCGGGTCGCCAGGTGCGGTTGGATGAGGCCGTGGAGCCGAGAGGGGGACACCTTCTGGACCACCACTCCGTCGATAAGTTCGAGGCCGGGGTCGAACTCGTGCAGCGCGAGGAAGCTCTCGAGGCTCATACGGCGCGGCGTGCTGACCATGCTGTTGCTCCCCTTCACGGCGGACGCTCACCCCATGCTACCAGGCAGACGGCAACGCGGCGATCCCGGCGCGGCCAGGCGACGCGGGTAGCCCCGGGCCACGCACCGGCGGCGCGGGCGCCACCAGGGCATGGGCAGGTGGCTGATCGAAGGCGCTAGCTATTCCAGGTGAGGAGCGGGCGAACGAGCAGGTTGAGGCCGGAGACGACCAGCACCAGCAGCACGAGGCGGTTGAAGGCGCGCTGGTCGATCCGGCTGCGCAGGCGCACGCCGAGCGCGAAGCCGAGCA
>JBHOQZ010000354.1:0-2209 GCA_042408635.1 Chloroflexota bacterium | reverse complement strand
GGCTCGGTCGCCTTCCCCTGGGCCTACAACACCAACCTGAGCAACCCCAAGTACGACCCGGAGAAGGCGAAGCAGTTGCTCGCCGAGGCTGGCTGGACGCTCAACTCGAGCGGCAAGCTGGTGAACGCGGCCGGCCGACCGATGAAGCTGACGGCGATCGTCGCCGCCGTGCAGGCCTACCCGGTCGACCGCATCATGGAGGTCGTTCAGGAGAACTTCGCGCAGATCGGCATCGACATGACGCTCGAGAAGCTCGAGGCGGGCGCGCTGCGCAAGCGCTGGCGCGAGGACTTCGACTACGACATCTACGCCCGCTCGCGCATCCTGTTCGGCGGCTTCAACGACTACAGCTACTACCACAGCGGGTGGAGCCCGCAGAACAACAAGCAGGGCCTCAACTACGGCTCCTACAGCAACCCTGAGGTCGACCGCCTGCTCGACCAGATCATCCGCGAGCCCGACCTCGACAAGCAGAAGGTGCTGCTCTACCGCTTCCAGGAGATCATCGCCGACGACCTGCCCGCGCTCTGGTTCGGCTTCCCGCGCGACCTGATCGTCGCCCAGAAGGATATCCAGGGCTTCCAGCCCAACGCCATGTGGCAGTACTGGAACACCTGGTCCCTTTGGCGCCAGCGCTGATCCCGTCCCGCACCCCGACGCCCGCCGGCCGCCGTTCCCCGTGGGGCGGCGGCCGGCTCGTCTTTGCCGTCGCGGGGGCCGGGAGGCCGGGCCCCGAGCCGAAGACCGCGGCCGCGCGCCCGGAGGCGCGTGGCCGGCCGCTGCCGTAGCCCCTCAGCCGCGCGGCCACCGGGCGCCTCCCAGCGATCCGGGTCAGACGCGAGCGTGTGGTGCGGGTACGGCAACCTGGCCCAGTGCCGGCTTACAGGGTCGGCCGGTACGGCCGCTCAGGGCGGGGCGCGGTCAGAGGCGGGAGAGGGATCGTTGAGGGCGAGGAGCGCGCCCAGCGCGGTGGCGGTGCCGGCGTGCTCGGGGATGACGACCTCACCGCCGAAGAACGGGCCGAACCGGCCCAGGATCCGCCGCAGCGACGGCATGTCGACCAGGTGGCCTACCACGACGACGCGGTTGAAGCCGTGCGCCTGCGCCGCCTTGGCCATCATGAGCCCGATCGTCTGCCCGACCAGGGTCACGAGCGCGGCCGCCAGATCCTCACGCGCCGGTGGCTCGGCCTGGTGGACGAGGCGGCCGAAGTTGACCGCGGTGGCCTCCGGCGAGAGATGGCTCAGGCTCCCGCCGACCACGTCGCCGATCGTCAGGTCGACGGCCCGCGCCCGCCCCGCCGCGGCCAGCGCGTCGATCTTGGCCGGGTCGGTCGTGCCCAGGAGCAGGCGGCCTAGTCCAAGCAGTGTGCCGCCGCCAACGCCGGTGCCGCCCACGTGCTGCGCTTGCAGCCGCCGAGGCGTTTCACCGGGGCCCTCAGCACGCGCCCCGGCCAGGGCCGTACCCGAGCCGGCGCTGACGACGAGGGCGGCCGGCAGGCTGCTCAGCGCCAGGCCGCCACGCGCGACCGCCTCGATCTCGGGGACGCGCACGAGCGCCAGGCCGTCCACCGCGTCGGGCAACAGCCGGCTGCGACCGCCGGTCACCGCGAGCGCCCGGATCGTCGCGGGCGGCACGTCGGCCGCCTCCAGGGCGCGCCGCAGCGCCGGCAGCGGCTCCAGCCCACCGCTCGGCACGGCCCAGTGGTGGTGCTCGCCGCCGGTCTCGGCCACGGCGTCGAGGTTGCTCACGCCCAGATCGACCGCGACCCGCATCCCTGCACTCCCACTCAGCGTCGCCTGGACAGCCTCGGCTCCGCTCCCCGGTAGCCCGGCTCCGACGCTTCACTCCGTCGGCCGTCCGCCTAGCGCTCGGGTGTCGCTGTCGCCATGACTCCGCGTCCGCGGCCGGGCGCGGCGATCTCGAGGCGTCCGGTCGCACGCTACAAAGGCGGGCGCGGGGTCGCTGCGGGGTCTCAGCGGCGCCCGCCTGCCACCGCCGGCACGATCTGCAGCTCGGCTGAATCCGACAGCGGCGTTGCCTCTCCCTGCAGCAGGCGGACGTTCTCGCCGTTGAGGAAGAGGTTGACGAAGTTGCGCAGCTGGCCGCTCTCGGTGTAGAGGTGCGGCTTGAGCGCCGGGTGCTGCGCGGTCAGCGCGGCCAGCGCCTCGCCGACGGTGCGCGCCTCAACCTGGACGGTGCGCTGCTG
>JBHOQZ010000352.1:0-8915 GCA_042408635.1 Chloroflexota bacterium | reverse complement strand
CTCGGCGAACCAGGCGAGGTCGTCCGGGTACCCGCTCGCGGGTGCAATCAGGCGGGCAGCGGCGCCGGCCTGAGCCTTGACGAGCGGCACCAGGCGCGCCGGGAAGTGGGCCGCCGCGACGCGCTCCTGCCAGACCTCCATGAGCGCCTCGAAGAGCGTGGGCGCGGTGGCTTCGAGCGTGTAGCGGTAGTCCCAGCCCGCCAGCGCCTCGCGCAATAGCCGCACGTCCGGGTCGTCGCTGCCATCGAGGTGGCGCATCAGCGGCGGACAGAGGCGCTCTGCCCGGCAGCTCTTGACGTCGTTCTGGAGCGCGATCGCAGCCTCGGGCGTGATCCGCTCCCCTGCCTCGAGCGCCTGCTGGATGCGTACGCCGCGGTGGCCCGCTGCCCAGGCGCCGTAGAACGGATAGGGGTAGTCGTCGGGCGCGACGCGCTGGTTCGCGCTGGCGACATAACCGCGGGCCGGCCGTTCGAGGCGCGGCAGCGCGTCGAAAGGAACGGTACCCTGCCAGCGGTCGGCCGGGTTGTTCGCCTCGCGGAAGCCGCGCACGACGCGGCCGCGCACCGGGACCCGGCCCGCGCACTGGTAGCCGACAAAGCCGCCCCGATCGGCGTAGACGAAGTTGAAGATCGGCACCGCCCAATCGCGCAGCGCCGCCCGAAACGCCGGCCACGACCGCGCGCGGCCGATCCCGATCACGGCGCGCAGGTCGTCGAGGTGCTCCTGCCCGACCCAGCGCAGCGCGAGCGGCGGATCGCCGCCCTCGGCGAGCGACGGATAGCAGTCGTTGACGATCGGGCCGCGCACGCTCGCGCGAAGCGTCCGCTTCACCGGCGCCTCCCCGCGCACCGGGATCTCGATCTCCTGCGCGCTGAAGCGGCGCCAGGTGTCGCCGTCGCGGTAGCGGCTCGGGTCGGCGGGGTCGACCTCCTCGGCGTAGAGGTCGCGGGTCGAGGCGGCGTTGTTGGTGATCGCCCAGGCGATCGCGCCGTTGAGGCCCCACCAGAGGCCGGGGGCACCGGGGTGGCCGGCGCCGGCCGCGTCGTCCTCCGGCCCGTGCAGGCCGTACTCGTACCAGCTCGAGGGCAGCCAGAACGGCTGGTGCGGGTCGCCGCAGAGGAGCGCGTGACCGCTCGCGCTGCGGTCCGCCGCGACCGCCCAGTTGTTGCTGCCCAGGCCATCCCCCATCCCGGCCACCGGCGCCCCCGCAGGATCGAGCTCCGTGCCGGCGGGGTAGGGGCTGCCGGGCGGGACGATCCGGTGCTCGGGCGCCTCGGGCGTGAGGTACGCCTCCCGCATGGCCTCGTCGGGTAGGAAGCGGGCCGCCTCGGCCACGTACAGGTTTTCCAGCCGCCCGTTGAGCGACCACCACATCCCACGCAGGCTCGCCACCACATCGCGCACGGTAAAGGGATCGGGCCGGTAGCCCAGGATCATGAACTCGACCGGCAGCTTGTCGCCGTAGCTCTCGATCGCCCGGTTGATGCCGCCGACGAACGCCTCGACGATGGCGCGCGTGGCCGGGTCGATCCGGTGGACCTCGGCGGCCGCGATCCGGTCGATGCCGACGGTACGGTGCTGCAGGTCGGCCGCGACGTAGGCGCCACCTAGCACCTCGGCCTGCCGACCGAGCGCGCGCCGCCGCAACCGATCCATCTGCCAGAGCCGGTCCTGCGCCATGGCGAAGCCGAGGCCGAAGTAGAGGTCGGGTGTGGACCCGGCGAAGATGTGGGGCACGCCGGCCCGGTCGCGCAGGATCTCGACCGGCGCCCCGACCGCGCCGCGCAGGCGACCCTCGGTCCGGGGGAGCGAGCGCCGCAGCAGCGCCGCCCGAGCCTCCTCGAACTCCGCCGGTGTGATACCGGCTGCCCGGCAGACGTCGGCCACCTCGCGCTCCCCCCGCAACGCCGCCAGGAGCGCCGCCTCCTCGAGCATCCCAGTCTCCTCCTCGCACGGCTCGGCGGCCGCCGCTCCGACCTCCGCCGGCCGGGGCATGATAGCGCGCCGGGCCGCCGAGCGTTCGCCCTGCCCCAGTACGGGGTACGGGTGCGCTCCCGTCGGACTCACGGCCGCATCTGGCCGACCTCGGCCGGGTGCCACCTCGTGACGCTGCACCGGAAGTGGCGCGACGAGCCAGCCCGACAGGTCGGGCGGCCCGGCCGGGCGCGGGGTGCGTCGGGCGGCGCCGGCCCTAGTCGGATTCCTCGGCGACGGCGGTGAGCGAGGTCCATTCGACCTCGGCGGCGCCGGCATCGAGGAGGGCAGTGATCAGGTCCTGCGGGGAGAGCGTGGGCGGCACCACGACGTCGACGACCGCCCGGTTGCCCTCCGGCGTCGCCTGCACCGACACCTGCTTCGGCGTCAGGTCGTAGCGCTTCCAGGCCGATAGCGTGAGGGGATCGCGCGCCGGGGCCAGGCGCAGGGTAAGCCGCCAGCGCCGCGCCGCCGGACCGCGGATCAGACGCCGCTCGAACGATTCGAGGGGCGCCAGCGCGAGCAGGAGGATGAGCGTGGCCGCGATTCCGAGGAAGCTCCAGCCGAGGCCGACCGCGATGCCCACCGCGGCGACCGCCCAGATGCTGGCGGCGCTGGTGAGGCCTCGCACGCTGCCCTGATCGCGAATCACCAGCGCCGCGCCCAGGAAGCCGATGCCCGTGATCACCTGGGCCGCTATGCGGGTGGCATCCTGGAAGCCGAGGCCGGCGTTGCTGGCGACGGCCGCCCCGAGTGAGACCGCCATGTGCGTGCGCACGCCCGCGGGCTTGCCGCTCCAGGCGCGCTCCATGCCGATGACGCCGCCGAGCGCGGCCGCCAGCGCCACCTGGCCGATCCGGGGCAGCTCCTGCCAGAACGTCTCGATCATGCTACCTCACCCGGTGGTTGGGCTGCCTGTTGCGTGGAAGGGGTGGGCCAGGTTGCCGCCGCCCGGCCGCCGGGGTGGCGCGCGGCGAGCGCCGATCGGGAAGATGCAACCGCGGAGCCACGCCCTCCGGGACCGGACGGCCCTCAACCCGGCTGGACACCCGGATCGACGCCCACCCCCACCCGGGCCACGCCGCGCGGGACCGGCCGGCGCTCAGAGTTCGCCGGCCGGTTCGGGGGTTGTGCGCCGCGCCAGCCCGGTGAGGATCGCCTCGGCGCTGGCGAAGGTGGCCGCCACGTCGATCCCGGCATCGGTGATCGTGAACTCGCGCAGCGAGGTGTCGTAGCCGCTCCCGCGCAGCTTCAGGATCGAGAGGAGCCGGTAGACCTGGGAGCGCAACTCGACGTAGCGCAGGAACAGGATGTTGTCGAGGCTGGAGGCGCCCAGCCGCAGCGGCAGCTCGATGTCGCGCACGTCGCGGGCATCGAGCGTGCGCAGGCTCAGCTCGAGCAGGCCATCGACCACAGCGTATACGGTGTGCAGCAGCTGCCCGACGTGGACGGTCAGGAGCAGGCCGATGGCGCGCATCAGCTCGATGAGCTCGCGCAGGCCGTGGAGGAACCGCTTGAACTCGACCGGCGACTCGGCCAAGCTCTCGGCCGTGGTCACGTCGTCGATCACCAGCATCGTCGCCCGGTGCGCCCGCACCTCCTTCTGGATGAACCGCATCAGCCCGTCGAGGCCCTCCTCGGCGAGCACCTGGTAGCCGCTGAGGTAGAGGAGACCCTTGACGATCAGCTCGTCGCAGAAGAAGGCGAGGGAGCGCAGGTCGGCGAGCATTGCTCCGTGCGATTCGGTCAGCAGGGTCAGGTAGAGCGCGCGCCCGCCCGAGGCGACATGGTGGAAGCAGATCTGGTTGGCGAGGATCGTCTTGCCGGTGCCCAGCAGCCCATCGACCGAGTAGAGCGCGCGCCTGAACAGGCCACCCGACAAGACGGCGTCGAGGTTCGGCACACCGGTCGTGGGCCGCTCACTGGCCTCGATCCCGCCCCACGCGTCCGTCATCGACCGCTTCCCTTGACGACGAGCGCTCCCCGAACCGTTGGACGTTGCCGCGCCGGCCAGCCCGCGCTCGCCGCGCGAACCCGCGTCTCGGCTCGCCAGTATAGGCCATGCCGCTGCGGCGCCGCGAGATTCCCGTGCCTCACCGGAAGCCGAGGCCGCGCGCCTTCAGACTAGCCCAGCCCGGGCGCCCCACGATGACGTGGTCGAGCACCGCGATGTCCAGCAACTCGCCGGCCTCGACCAGCGTAGCGGTCAGCCGCACATCGTCCGGGGATGGGCTCGGGTCGCCCGAGGGGTGGTTGTGGACGACGACGATCGCGGCGGCGTTGTGGCGCACCGCCGCCTTGAACACCTCGCCGATGCGCACGGTGGCAGAGTTGAGCGAACCCACCGCGACCGTTTCGACCCGCAGCACGCGGTTGCGCGTGTCGAGCAGGATCACGCGCAGGTGTTCCTGCTCGAAGGCACCCATCTCCAGCCCCAGCAGCGCCGCCACGTCGGCCGGGGACCTGATCTGGGAGCGCTCCTCGGGTGCCTCGAGCGCCAGCCGGCGGCCCAGCTCGAGCGCTGCTTTGAGCTGGGCTGCCTTGGCGCCGCCCAGGCCCTTGCGCGCCGTGAGCTCCGCGATCGGCGCGCGCGCCAGGCCTGCCAGCCCGCCGAACTCCGCCAGCAACCGCTGCGCCAGCACCGTCACCATTTCATCGGTCGTGCCGGTCCGCAGCAGGATGGCGATCAGCTCCGAGTTCGCGAGGGCGCCCGGCCCGTGCTGGAGGAGGCGCTCCCGCGGACGCTCGTCCGCCGGTAGGTCCTTGAGCGTCGGGGTGTAGCGCACCTCGTCGCCGATCTCGCGCAGCCGCCCGCGTCGTCCATTTGAACCCATTTGCCTCCCCTCGCCAGAAGCTCCCAACCGCTTGCTGCCTGCCTTGCTGCCTGATTGTACCCCTTCAGCTGTGGAGAGGCGTCGCGTCAAGCCCATCGGCGCGGCGGGCCCAGGCGGGCGGCGGGGCGCTGGCACAGCTTCTGCATCGCGGGTGGCAGGATAGGCGAGCGAGACGGGGGTGAAGCCCAGCCAGGGCGGTGAGGGAGAAGTCGCCCGAAGCGCGCTTTGCTCTAATGACGGCCGCACCGGGGTCGACCCTGGCGCGGTCGCTGCGCGCCCGACGCGCGGGCGGCTGCGGTGTCTCGGCCGGGCGGCTCCGCGCGCCGCGTGGGTTTGCTCGGATCGCCCAGGAGTGGCAACCGATGCAGGGTCCCGTCCGGGCGGCTCCGCACGGCGCGGGAGCGGAGAAGTGCCCGGCCCAGGTCTGAAGGCAGTCAGGCCGCCCGGCTGCGGGCGCAACCGACCCCGCGGGCGCGGGGTGGTGTGGCGCCCGGGCAAGGTCTTGAGGCGGCGGCCCACGGTGTCAGCGCGGGGAGCATAAGCGGCCGGGTGAGGTGGCGCCCGGGCTACGTCTTGAGACGGGGGTCGAGCGCGTCGCGCAGGCCGTCGCCCAGCATGTTCATCGCCAGCACGGTGATCATGATGGCCAGGCCCGGGAAGGTCGAAATCCACCACTGGTCGCGCAGGTACTGCCGGCCCTCGTTGAGCATGCGGCCCCACTCCGGCGTGGGCGGCTGGCTGCCCAGCCCCAGGAAGGAGAGCGCGGCGGCCGAGAGGATGGCGCCACCCACACCGAGCGTCGCGGTCACGATCACCGGCGCGAGCACGTTCGGCAGGATGTGGCGCACCAGGATGAGCCGGTTGGGCACGCCCAGCACCCGCGCGGCGTCGACGTAGAGGTTCTCGCGCGCCGAGAGGACCGAGCCGCGGGTGAGGCGCGCGTAGGTCGGGATCGCCGAGACGCCGACCGCGACCATCACCGTGTTGAGGCTGGGCCCGAGCATGCTCACGATCGCCAGCGCGAGCAGGATGCCGGGGAAGGCGAGCATCACGTCGATCAGGCGCATCAGCACGTTGTCGACCCAGCGGCCGTAGTAGCCGGCCACCAGCCCGACCGTCACGCCAACGAGCGTGGCGATGCCGACCGCGATCGGCCCGACGATCAGCGAGATCTGCGCACCGTAGAGCACGCGCGTGAAGACGTCGCGCCCGTACTGGTCGGTGCCGAACAGGTAGGGGATGCCGGGGCTGTAGAGCGCCCTGGCTGGGTCGATCCGGTTCGGGTCAAACGGCGTGGCGACCGGCGCGAGCAGCGCGGCCAGCACGAGCAGCGCCATCACCGCCAGGCCGAACAGCGCGCCGTGGCTGCGCCGCAACCGCCGCAGGAACTCGCGCCAGCGCGGCGTCGGCGTGGCCCGCAGCGCCGCCGCACCCGCCCGCGCCGCCTCGACCGTCGCCCTCTGTCCCACCTTCGCCATCGCCGTGCCGCCTACGCGTAGCGGATCCGCGGATCGAGGAAGGCGTAGAGGATGTCGACCACGAGGTTGACCACGACGTAGCTGACCGCGATGACGAGGACCGTGCCCTGCACCAGCGGGAAGTCCTTCGCCAGGATCGCGTCGACGATCAGGCGGCCCAACCCCGGCCGCCCGAAGACCGTTTCGATCACCACCGTGCCCGCGAGCAACTGCCCGAACTGGAGTCCGAAGATCGTCACCACCGGGATGAGCGCGTTCTTCAGGGCGTGGCCGAGGATCACGCGCCACTCGCGCAGCCCCTTGGCGCGCGCCGTCGTCACGTACTCCTGCCGCAGCACCTCGAGCATCGAGGAGCGTGTCAGGCGTGCCAGGATCGCCGCCGCGCCCAGCCCCAGCGTGACGGCGGGCAGCACGAGGTGCTGGAGGCTGCCGCCCCCCGTCGCTGGGAAGAGGCGCAGGTGGAGGGAGAAGGCGAAGATCATCAGCAGGCCGAGCCAGAAGCTCGGCATCGACACCCCGAGGAGCGCCACGAACATCGAGCCGACGTCGACCCAGGTGTACTGCCGGACCGCCGCGAGGATGCCGAGCGTCACGCCGACCACTGCCGCCACGAACAGCCCCGCGAAGGCGAGCTGGAGCGTCGAGGGCAGGTTGTCCGCAATCTCGTCGCGCACCGGGCGCTTCGAGCGAATCGAATACCCGAAATCGCCCTGGGCGGCGTTCCAGACGAAGCGAACGAACTGCACCGGCAGCGGGTCGTCGAGGTGGAGCTGCGAGCGCAGCCGCGCGAGCTGCTCCTGGTTCGTCTGGAACTCGCTCAGCATCATCTTGACGGGGTCGCCCGGCACCAGGTGCAGCATCGAGAACACCAGCAGCGATACCCCGAACAGGACGGGGATTGCCGACAGCAGCCGCTGGCCGATGTAGAGGTACAACTGGCCCCTGCTCCCAACGTGCTAATCGAAAGAGATCAGCCGCGGGGCGCCCAACTATCAATCGGGCGCCCGAGGCGGGCCGCCCCGCCTCAGCGCTGGACGACCAGCTCGGTGATGAGCGGGTAGGTGTAACCGCTGAACTTCAGCCCGCTGACGTTGCTGCGCAGCGCCCAGACCGAGAGCTGGTCGACCAGCGGCACCATCAGCGCCTGATCCAGGACGCGCTTCTCGATATCCACGTAGATCGCCTTGCGGCGGGCTGGGTCGCTCTCCTGGCGCCCCTGCGCGAGCATCCGGTCGAGCTCGGGATCCTTCACGCAGGAGAAGTTGAAGTTGCTGCCCACGTTCGAGGAGTCGAAGAGGGCGAACAGCGCGTCGGGGTCACCGGCGCGCAGAAACAGGCCGATCACGTTGGTCCTGCAGTTGTAGTGTCCTCGTACCAGGGCGCGCGCGCTTGCGCCTTGATCGTGGCATCGAAGCCGACCTCGCGCAACTGCCCCTGCACGAACTGGAAGTACTGGTCGGTGCCGCCACCGTAGTCGATGGCGTTGAGCACAATCGCCAGGCGCTGGCCGCCCTTGGTGCGCACACCGTCCACGCCAAGCGTCCAACCCGCCTCCTCGAGCAGCGCCCGCGCGCGGGCCTGATCGAACGGGTAGTAGCTCTGGAGCGAGGGATCGTCGAGGAGCGCGGCGGTGAGCGGCGCGCTTGCCTTGACGCCTACGCCGTTGTAGAGGAGGTTGACGATCGCCTCGCGGTCGATCGCGTAGTTGATCGCCTGGCTCACCTTCAGGTCATCGTTCGGCGGCTTCTGGACGTTGATCGCCATGAAGAGCGGTGCGCCGACCCAGGGCTTGCTGACGATCGAGATGTTGCCCGAGTTGCGCAGCCGCGGCAAGTCCTGCGCGGTCAGCACGTTCACCATCCCCGACTCACCCGATTCGACCGTGGTGATGCGGGTGGCGTTCTCGGGGATGAACCGCCAGGTGACCCGCTCGAGGTTGCCGGGGCCGTCTTGGTCCGCCCAGGGTAGGCGGCGCGTGTAGCCGTCCCAGCGCGAGACGACGACGCGGTCCTTAGCGACCCATTCGTCGATCTTGTAGGGGCCGCTGCCGACCGGCGTCTGGTTGACGCGGTCGCCCTGCTGCTGCGTCGCCTGCGGCGAGAGCATCGCTAGGGTGGGGCCGCCGACGTAGTTGAGGAACGGCGCGTAGGGCGCCTTGAAGCGCACGCGCACCGTGTAGTCGTCGACCACGTCGGTGCCGTCGTACCCCGCGAGCGACGCGAGAGCGCCACCCGCTTTGAAGTTCGGATCGACGATCCGGTCGAAGTTCCACTTGACGGCCGAGGCGTTGAACGGGGTACCGTCCTGGAACGTCACGTCGCGCCGGAGCTTGAAAGTGAACGCCTTGCCGCCGTCGGAGACCTCGTAGGACTCGGCGAGCCAGGGCTTGAGCGAGCGATCGTCGCTCAGGTAGAGCAGGCTCTCGTGCGTCGACGAGGTGATGTAGAAGGTGATCGCCGACGGGGAGGCGTGCGGGTCGAGCGTCGGCGGCTCCTGGTCGACGCCGATCACGAGCGTGCCCCCGTTCACCGACGACACGACCAACGCGGGTCCTTCGCAGGGCTACTCCGTCGGTAATCCCAACGCGCCGGTGAAAGTGCTCGAGTTCGGCGATTTCGAGTGCCCGCAG
>JBHOQZ010000348.1:0-10673 GCA_042408635.1 Chloroflexota bacterium | reverse complement strand
GTACTCCGACGTCGACATCCTGGTCGCCAACGTCGGCTTCTTCGATCTCTTTGCCCACCGCCACCTCACCGCCATCGGGCTGGCCCACCTGCTGGACGGCTCGCGCGTCAAGCGCTGCTTCCTCACCCACCTGGGCACCGTCTACTTCCAGCCGGAGGATACCTCGGCCGAGTTGGCGCGCTGGGTCGAAGCGGCCAGCGGGGTGCGCTGCTTGGTGCCCGAGATCGGGCGGCGCTACGCCCTAGACGAGTTGCTGTCGACCTGAGGGGGCGTGGCGCGGCTGGGACCCTCGGCGCATCGGCCGCCCGATGGGAGCCGGCTCACTCGCCGGGTGGCGGGCGCGGCACGAATTTTGCAGCAGATGGCCGGTGAGCGGGGGGTGGCGGGTGTGAACCTCCCGTGCAGGCACCCCTGCCGCGCGGCACCTACCCGCCGCGCGGAGACGCTCGCGTCACGGCATTGTGGATCGCTGGATCGCTGATGGAGGGATTGACAGCATGAGGAAGCTGGCAGCACTGGCGCTGGCGCTGGCCGTGGTGGCGGCGCTGGTGACGCCCGGTGTGGGGCTGGCGGCGAACGAGAACACGGCGGCGAGCACGACCGCCGACCAGCCGCTCTGCTACAACTACACCACGGGCACGTACTACACCTGCACCTACTACACCTACGGGGCGTACCCGTACATCAGCAGCTACTACTATCCCTACTACAGCATCTACTATCCGTACTACAGCAACCTGTACTACCCGTACAACATGTACTACGGGGCGTACTACCCGGTCGGGTCGTACAGCAGCTACTACCCGTACAGCTACGGGATTTACTACCCGTACTACTACAGCGGGTACTACTACCCGTACTACTGGCGCTAAGGGCTGATCCGGTCGGCCCCGCGGGGGCGACCGATTGGACTGGCGTGGCGACGCCTCCCCCGTCGACCACGGGAGGGATGGCGGGAGGCGTCGCCGCGCCGTTCTCGGCCGCAGCCGCTCGCTCGCATGTTGCCCAACGAACGTTTGGATGTGGTATACTGCCTGGGCAGGTGAGGCGGCGTGCGGCGGGCACCCCGGACCTTGCTGCTGAGTTTACCGAGAGGGAGCGAACACCATGCGCAAATTCCTCGCGACGGCCGCGCTCGCGGTGACGCTCGTCGCGGCGGCCGCGGTCGCACCGGGCGTCAGCCTGGCCGCCACGAACGCTGAGACCACGAGCACCACGGCCGCCCAGTGCGCGCCGGGCCAGGTCTACACGGGCTACCTCTACAGCTACTACCCGTGCCAGAGCGTGGTGGGGTACTACAACCCCTACAGCTACGCCTCGACCTACTACAGCCCCTACCTCTACAACCCCTACTACTACAACACCGCGTCGTACTACCTCTATTCTATTTACAACAGCTACTACCCCTACAGCTACGGGAGCTACTACCCGTTCAACTATTATAGCTATTACCCGTACTACTCCGGCAGCTACTACCCCTACAACTACAGCACGTACTACCCCTACAGCTACGGGAACTACTACCCGTACTACGGCGGGTACTACGGCTACCCGGGTTACTACCGCTAACCCCCTCGCGTCAGACCTCTGCCGAGGCGCCGGCGAGCTCAGGCGAGCTGTCCGGCGCCTCGGCATTTCCCTCGTTGCCCCGCCCGGTCCCTGCCATGCGCCCCGGTCCGGTCTCCAGCCCGCATCTCGCGGGTCCGCCTGCCGCTGTATCCCCTGCCGCGCTACGCCTCGCCACCGGCCACGCCGATTACGTTGTCCGGTGCCGCCGATCGAGCGCGCACAGCCCCACCACAACGCCCAGCGCACCCACCGCCGCCAGCAGGCCGCGCTCCAGCGACGGCGCCTCGAAGCGGAGCTCGACGACATGCTCGCCGGCCTCGACCCACACGCCGACGAATGCCAGGTTGGCCGGCACGACCGGCCGCCGCTTCCCGTCGACCGAAGCGATCCAACCGGGGTGGAGGCTCTCGGTGAAGACGAGCAGGCCCGGCGCCGTCCCGGTCGTGCGGATCGTCGCCCTGCCCGGCTCCCAGGCGACGAGCGTGGCGCGCGGGTCGAGCCGGGCGTCGCGGTCGCCGGGATCTGGCCCGAGCGGGAAGGGCGGCGGCGCCTCGGTGAGCGCCACCCGTCCCGGGTCGAAAGTCGCCGCGCCGAGCCGCGCCGGTAGCTCCTCCGCCGGCGCGACCTCCACGCGGTCGATCAGGAAGGCGCGTGGTAGCGCCCGGGTGTTGCGCCAGAGCGTGAGCGTCGCGTCCTCGACCGTCTGCCAGCGCTCGCTGCCCGTTGCCAGGGCGCGAAAGCGCAGGTCGCCCCCGTTGCCCCCGGCTTCGGTCGCGCCGGCGGCCGCACCGACCCAGCGCTCGCCGTCCGGATAGCGATCGGCCCGGCTGTACCAGATCGTCGCGCCCTCGGCCGGGCTCGTGCCCGTGCCCGCCACGGCGAAGTAGAAGCGCCGGCCCGCGCTGTCCTGGATCGGCGGGAAGCGGAACGGGTAGAGGGTGTTGTCGGGCACTGCGGCGGTATCGATGCGGGCGGTGACGAGATCGGGTCCGTCGGGTCGCTCGCGCAGGTGGAAAACCAGGTCCCCGCGCGCCCGGCCGCCGTAGGTTGCCAGCATCACGCAGACGGTGTCGAGGCCGTCTGCCGCCGCCACGAAGCTTTGGCCCTGCTCGACCCCGGCCACAAGTGGTCCCACCACCGCGTCGGATTCGTCCTGGCGCGCTAGCGTCCTGCCGGGGCCGCCGCAGGTCGCGGGCGGCCCGGCGACGTAGCGCACCCCCAGGAGGTCGAGCAGCGGCGTGTCGAGCCGGGCGGAGTCGCCGAAGGTGAGGCGGGTGCCGTGGCGCCGCCGGTCGTCGACACCGGGATCGATCAGGCGTAGGAGGGCGGCGTAGCGCCCGGTCTGGGCGGTCGTGTGCCCGCCGACGTCGTCGATGCCACCGACCGAAGGAACATTGGCGAGCAGCGTGGTGCCGAGGTTGAGCACGCGGAAGCGCTCGACGGCCGCCTCCGCGCGCAGCCGGGCGAGCATGGGCGGCTCGGGCGGCAGGTCGGCCGGGCTGAGCACGGTGTTGACCGCGCTCCCGTGCCACCAGAGCTCGGCGTAGAGCACGCCGATCAGCAGCGCGGCCCCGAGGGCGGGGCGGCGCTGCCGGCCGGCCAGCCCGATCGCGCCGATGCCGGCGAGCAGGCCCGCGGCCAGCGCGAGCAGGTTCGCCGCCTGGTACGAATCGCCGGCCGGGACCGCCGCGATCGGGTGGGGGGGCTCCTGCGGGAGCTGCATCAGCAGGCCGAGCGTGGACTCCAGGTAGGCGCGCGGGTCGGGCAAGGCGCTCCAGAACACGTCGACCGCGGCCACCAGGCCGACCATGCCGAGCGCGGCGCCGACCGCACCGGCCACGAGTCGGCCGCGGGCAGGCCCGCGCAGCAGCGCCTCTGCACCCAGCGCCGCTAGGACGGCCAGCGCGTAGTCGAGCACGATCAGCAGGCGCGTGCCGGCCGAGGTGTTGAACACCGGCAACCGGGAGACGAGCGCCGGCAGCGGGCCGAGGCCGTAGACCACCGAGAGCGCGCCGGCAGCCAGCAGCGCGAAGAAGAGCGCCTCGCGCCGCCGCCTGCGAGCGAGCAACGCGGCCGGGACGAGCAGCCAGGGCAAGACGCCCGCGTAGCCGGCCGTCTCGGTCGCGTTCACCGGACCCCAGAAGGGTAGCCCGGCGTCGTCCCCGTAGTAGCGGGGGACCACGAGCGCGGCAGCGGAGACGAGCGGCAGGTGGTAGCCGGCGTAGAAGGCGCGCTCCTGCACGCGCCAGGCCTCGTAGCCGCTCTCGCGCAGGTTCTCGAGCGTGGTCGGGACCTGGGGCGAGCCGATCACGAGGCCGAGCGCGACGCCCAGGCCGAGCCCGGCCAGCCTGAGCGCCGCCCGGCGTCGTCCCAACCGGCTGGCGAGCGCGGGCAGGAGGCGGAAGCCGGCCCACAGCCCCGCGACGGCGAGCCCGTAGGCGGCCACGCTCGGGAAACCGCCGAGCAAGAGGAGCGCGATGGCCAGCGCCAGGGCGGCGACGTAGGCCGCCCGCCCCGTGCGCACCAGCCGCTCGACCGCCCAGAGGACGGCCGGCAGCCAGACGCTGACGTAGGTCTGCGGCCAGCCGAGCCACGCGACCTGCCAGCCGCAGAGCGCGTAGGCGACCCCGCCGAGCAGCGCTGGGCCCCGGTCGAGGTCGAGCGCGCGCAGGAACAGATACGTGAACCAGCCCGCGATGAACAGGCGCAGCATCGCGTGCGGCCCGAACGCGGCTTCGACCGGCAGGAGCACGTAGAGGAGGTTGAGCGGGTAGAAGGCGCCGCTGGTGATGAGCGTGCCGAGCGGCACCCCGCCGGCCGTGTGCGGGTTCCAGAGCGGCCAGCGCCCGGCGCTCCAGCCCTGCGTGATCAGCACCACGTTGGGGTACATCGCGTCGATCACGTCGCCCAGGTTCGGGTTGTGCGGCCGGAAATCCGCCGGCGCGTACGCCCGCCACGGATCGAACCGGTACAGGATGTCGGCCGGGAGCATGACCCCGCCGGCCAGGGCGCCCGGGAAGAAGAGGCCGATCGCGGCGGCCAGCACGAGCGCCGCCAGGAGATCCCGGCGATCGAGGCCACGGAACCGCGCCGGTGGCGCACCAGGCGTCCGGTGCGGTTCGGCGCCCGGGGGAACTGGATCCGCCGCCTGCGCCGGGTCCACCCAATGGACCGGAGGCGGCTCGACGCGCTCGGTGATCTCGACCGAAGCCGGGGTGTCCATGGTTGGCCCGCCGAGGGGCTCAGCGCCAGCCCTGCGCGAAGGCCCAAGGGGCCGGCAGCGGCTCCATCACCGCGCGCAGGTCGTCGAGCGAGGCGCAGGCCCTGCCCAGCCGGGCGCGCTGGCGCAGCAGGCGCGGCAGCCGACGCAGTCCAGCCAGGCGGCCGACCAGCGGCGTGAAGTCGCGCCAGTAGCGCACCTGCCACCACGGGACCGAAAGGAGGTCGTAGAGCGCGGCGACGGGCCAGAGGGCCGCCGCGAGCGCCGCGGGCCCGCGCCAGCGGCCGTAGTTGCGCGCGAGCACGTAGACCCGGTTGCGGCTGAGGAGCCACTCCTTGCGGCGCGGAAAGCGGTCGCTCGTGCGCGAGCCCTCGTGGAGCACCCGCGCCGCCGGCACGAACAGCGTCGTCCAGCCCGCCGCCCGCAGCCGCCAGGCGAGGTCGACATCCTCGAGGTAGGCGAAGAACGTCGGTGCGAACAGGCCGACCTCGGCCAGCGCCGCTCGGCGGTAGAGCGCGGCGCCGGCGCAGGCGCCGAACACCTCGACCGGACGCTCACCAGCGCGCTCGGCCGGCTCCCCGCCCAGCCGGTCCCAGGCGGTGCCGGCCAGGTTGAGCGCGATGCCGGTCGAGTTGATCGTGTCCGGGCGATCCGCCCAGAGCATCAGCGAGGCGCAGGCGCCGACCCGCGGCTCGGCCTCGCCCACCTCGACCAGGCGCCGCAGCCAGTCCGGCTCGGGGTAGGCATCGTCGTTGAGCGTGGCGAGCCAGCGGCCGCGCGCCGCCCGAAGCCCCGCGTTGTTCGACGCGGCAAAGCCACCGTTACGCGCTAGTCGGAGGACCCGCGCACCCGGCAGCTCGCGCGCGACGATCGCCGCCGTCTCGGCTTGGCCGCCACCGTCCACCACGATCGTTTCGAAGCGCACGCCGGACTGGGCGCGGAGCGCCGCCAGGCAGCGGGCGAGCTGCGGCCCGCCCAGCGTTGCGATCACGACCGAGACGTCGGGGGGGGCGGGCCCGCGATCCGGCGCCCGCGCGCGGTCGGTGGCCGGCATGGACGGCGCGCTCACCGCTCGACCCCGATCCGACCCAGGCGGAGCCAGTTCACGTAGCTGACGACCTCGCGCGCGAGCCGGAGCGGCCCGCCGCTGCGCAGCAGGCGCACCGCCCGCGCCGGCAGACGGTGGACCGGCGTCGGCTTGATCGGCGGCGGCAGGGGTGGCACCGGCGGCTCCTGGAGGTGGGCCGCGGTCTCCTCGGGCTCGGGCTCGCTCACGATCACCTCGACCGTCCGGTCGGGCGCGATCCGGGGCTCGCGCACGAAGCGCGCCAGCGGTTCGGCCACCGTCTCCCAGGCGAAGCCGCGCGCCACCTTGGCGAAGCGCGGCGCCACCTCGGCGCGCAGACCCGGCGTCTCCAGCAGCTCGAGGATCGCGCGCTTCACCGCCGCCACGTCGCCCGGCGGCACGGTGCGGCCGAGCCCGTGGCGCTCGACCAGCTCGGCGATCGCATCCCCCTGCGTCGTCAGGATCGGCAGGCCGGCCCAGATGCAGTCGAGGAAGCGCGTGCGGAACGAGTAGCGCGTCTCGATGTGGTCGAAGTGCAGGCTGGCGCCGATGTCGGCCTCGAGCAGGTAGTTCTGCCGCTCCTCGTAGGGCGCCCAGTCGTTGAAGAAGACGTGCTTGCCCGTCAGCCCGAGCTCTTTCGCCCGCTTGGTGGCGCGGCGCTGCATGTCCATCTGTGGGATGAGCGGGTTGGCGGCGTTGGGGTGGCGCGTGCCCATGAAGAAGAGCTTGACGTCGTCGCGCTCGCGCACGATCTCGGCCAGCGCCTCGATCAGCGTCAGCGGGTCGAACCAGTCCCAGATGCCGCCGCCCCAGAGGATGACCCGGTCGTTCGTCCCGATGCCGGGGTAGACGCCCTTGAGGACGCGCCGGGTGTGCTGCGGCGGCGTCTGCGGGATGCCGAACGGCACGACATCGATCAGGCGCCGCAGCGTCTTGTCCTCGGCGAACGTCTGGGGATTGACGCGGTTGTTCGCCGCGAGCATACCGAGCCAGTAGTCGCGCTGCTTCTCGCTGGCGCAGAGGAAGAAGTCGCCCGTGCGGAGCTGCGTGTTGAGCACGCGCAGCGTGTCGTTGTGGACGTGGACCTGGTCGGCCATGTGGTCGCGCGAGTAGAACTCGAGGTTTTCGAGGGCGAAGGGGTCGTAGATGTCGACCACGATCGGCCGGTTGATCGTCTTGAGCACCGGGAACTCTTCGAGGAGGTAGCCGGAGACCAGGATCGCGTCGGCCGCGTCGGCCAGCGGCAGGATGCTCGACTCATCCCCCCGCTTGAAGGTGACGAGGCGCACCTCACCGCCGTCGAGGAGCGTCGGCTGCGGGATCGCCAGCGTGACCGCGAACTCATGCGCGAGCGCCTGCGCCAGGTGCCAGTAGCGGATCGCCGGCCCGGCCATCCGCTCGCCAACCGGATCGTGCGTAATGATGAGCAGCCGCCGCCGGTAGGCCTTGTGGAAGAGCCTGTCGATGCCCAGCGCCTCGATCAGCGTGTGCTGGGCGCGGGCATAGGGCAGGCCGGGGTGGCTCGGGTTGAACGGCTTGGCGAAGAGCGGCAGGATCTCCTCGTCCGGCCGGCGGCGCCGCGCCTGAATGCGCTGCCGCTTCTCCTGCAGGCGGGGCATGTGGCGGATCACCTGCTGCATCGCCACTAGGTGGCTGGTCGTCAGGCGTGGCACGCGGTCCCAGTCGCGCGGGGAGGGTGCGCCGGGCTCGTACTCGCGCTCGTTGATCCCCTGGATCTCGGCGGCGCGTTGAGCCACCAGCAGCAGTGCTGCCGGCAGCACCTGGTTGAGCAGGCGCTCGTCGTAGTTCTTCACGATGGAGTAGATCGCGTTGCGCTCGTAGAGCACGCGGAGCTGGTAGTCGGGGAAGCGCGCGGCCGTGCCGTGGTGCTTGTGGAAGCAGATCGAGCGCGGCGCGAAGACGACGCGGTAGCCCAGCACCCAAAGCCGCCAGCCGAGGTCCACGTCCTCGAAGAAGGCGAAGTAGTCCTCGTCGAAGCCGCCGACGTCGAGGAAGACGTCCCGGCGCGCGATCATCGCGCCGCCGCAGGCGAACAGCAGGTCCTTCTGCTCGGTGTAGCGGTCGACGTTGCGGTCGAACATCTCGAGCTGGAAGCCGTGGCCGGTGAAATTCATGCTGCCGCCGGCGAAGTCGATCGACCTGCCGTCCCAGGTCAGGATCTTTGAGCCGGCCGAGGCGATCTGCGAGTCGGCCAGCAGCGGCCGCACCAACTCCTTGAGCCAGCTCCGATGGACGCGCATGTCGTTGTTCAGGAAGGCGACGAACTCGCCGGTGCCCGCCTCGGCCCCCTGATTGCAGGCGCGGGCGAAGCCATGGTTGGTCCGGTTCGTCACCACGCCGACCTCGGGGTAGTCGTTGCGCGTGAACTCGACCGAGCCGTCGGTCGAGCCGTTGTCGACGACGATCACCTGGAGGCGGTCGGTGGGGTAGTCCATCGCCATGAGCGAGGCGTAGCATTCCTGGAGCAGGTGGCGCCCGTTGAAGTTGGGAATCACCACCGTCACCGCCGGCCAGCCCGTCTCGATCCGCTCGGCTGGGCCGGGCGCGGGCTCAGTTCGGGGCAGAGCCGATCGCGGGCGGAGGTCGGCCGCCTCGCCAGGTGCGTCGGCTGCGGACGTGGGCGCGCACGCGGTGGCCTCGGGCTCGATCGTGGGCGCCTCGCCGACCGGGTCGCCCGCGACCCGGTCGGCGTGGGTTGACGTCTGTGTCTGGCTCAAGTCGTGGCTCTCCCGGTTCAGGCTGCCTGCCCCGGTCTGGCGCGCAGCGGCCGCGCCGGACGGGGCGTGTGTCGTCTACTCGGCGCCGAAGGTGCGCTTGACGCTGTTGAGGGTGCGCATCACCCGGCCGTTGGCGATCCGCTCGATGTGCTCGTTGAGCTTCTCGACGTCGCGCTCGCGCGCCGCGAGCATGATGCGGTAGCGCTCGGCCTCGATGCGCGCTTCATCGAGTTCGCGCTGCGCCTTCGCCACCATTTCGGCCGCCGCCTCGCGCGTGTCAACCAGGCGCTGGCGCAGACCGCGCCCCTCGATCCGCAGCCGCTCGATCTCGCCCCCCTGCGAGACCACCGCCGCCTGGAGCTCGGCGATCGCCCGGTCGCGCTCGGCGACCATCGCGCGCAGCTCCGCGACCCCGGCCGAGAGGTCCTCGATCTGCCGGTCGCGCGCCGCGATCTGCTCGCGCAGGCGCGGATCTTCGTGGTTCATGAGGCGTAGGTCGAGCAACTTGATCAGGAGCTGCGCCAGCTCGAGGCGGCGCAGCCCCGCCGCCGGCTCCTCCTCGGGCGCTCGCTGGGCCTCGACGAACGCGCGCAGCGGGACGGGATCCCCGCCGACCGCAATCAGGAAGAGCTGGCGGTAGGCCGGCTCGCGCTGGTCTGCGGCGAAGAAGAGGCTGTTGTAGAACCGATCCAGCGCCGTGTGCAGGCTCTCCGTCTCGGGCAGCGCCATCAGGTAATGCTTGGCGAGCATCATCGCCAGCCAGTTGTAGAGGTTGCCCGAGGGCAGCCGGGCGAAGCGCAGCCCCAGCTCGTCGAGCTGCTGCTCGACCTCCGCCACCTCGGGCAGCGCAAACTCGCGATGCTCGGTGAGCTGGTCGTGGCGCGCCTTGAGCGAGGCGCGGATGAACTCGTAGAGGAGATCCTCGGCCAGCCGCACCTCGGGCGTGCCGAACGGCGCCGTGATCAGCACGTAGTCGCGGGCGACGCGCGCCAGCTCGCGCAGGAAGGCGGCGCGGCGCGGGCGCGGCACGTGCTCGAGCGAATCGAGCGAGACCACCACGTCGAAGGCATCGTCCCGGAACGGCAGCGCCGAGCCGTCGGCGAGCACGAACCGCTCGCAGGTATCCGGCCCGCCCTGCACGTCCACCACCGTGACCGTGTCGTGCGGCAGGAAGCGCGGCGTCCAGCACGGATAGCCGCCGACGTCGAGGATCGAGAGCGGCCGCCTCGGCTCGCCCCGCACCGCGTCAACCGCCCGCGCGACGAGCGTGTGCCGATTGTACTGGTCGAACGGCAGGTCGATCAGGCTCGCGTTTCGGCCGCCGCTCGTGGCGCGCTCCCAACCCGAGGCGAGATCCCCGAGCCCCCCCGCCAGGCCCGACCGCGCGTCTACGTTGGCGGCCGTTGCCGTCGCCGCCAGCGCCACCCCGGCGCTTTTGGTCGGGAAGTCGGCCCGGCTCGTCATCGCCCACCACCCGCTGGGCTCGCTGCCGTCGAGGGGCCCGGCAGCCCCGGTGCGTGGCGCCAGGTCGCGGGGATGTAGAAGACGCCGTAGCGCTCCTTGATCGAGCGGCCAAGCACGCGCAGGTCGTAGAGGCGATCGTGGTGGTCGTATTCGTGAATCATGTCGTGGTCGACCACGGCGGCCGAGACCTGGTACACGTTCTCGAGCAGCGGCAGCGACTCGACGTGCCACTCGACGCAGCCCGCACCCTCGACGCAGGGTATCTCGAGGTCGGCGGCGCGCGTGTTCGGCCCGTTGAGGTGCTGGGTGCCGCAGAAGATCGCGATGCCGAAGACCGGCCGCTCGATCCGCTGGTGCGCCAGGTACTCGACCCGCACCGTCAGCGGCTCGCCCGTCTCGAAGACGTCGCGCTCGCGGCCGGCCCGGTCGAGGAAGCGCACTGCCGTGATCTCGACCTCGCGGGTGCCGCGCCGCTGCTCGGCGAAGGGATCGACCGCCCCGCCGGCTGCGGCCGGCGCCGTGGCCCCCCGCTCGTGCCGGCCGCTGTGGCCGTTCTGCGAGGCGATCGCGCCGCCGTGGCCGTTGACCGCGTGTCCGGCCGCCGCGGCGCCCGCAG
>JBHOQZ010000347.1:0-1119 GCA_042408635.1 Chloroflexota bacterium | reverse complement strand
CTGCGGGCGTTCCTGCGCAACCGGCTGGCGGTGTTCGGCGTGGTGGTGCTGGCGCTGTTCGGCCTCGGTGCGCTCTGGCCGACCGCCTGGTATCCGGTCGATCCCTTCTACTCGGATATCGCGGACCGCTTTATCCCGCCGTTCTGGGAGCCGGACGGCACGCTCGCCCACCCGCTCGGCACCGATGCGCTCGGCTACGACCTGCTCGCGCGGATCGTGGCCGGCGGGCGCTACTCGCTGGCGATCGTGCTCGGCGCGGCGGCGATCTCGCTCGCCATCGGCGTCACCGCTGGGCTGGCGGCCGGCTTCTTTCGTGGCTGGCTCGACGACCTGGTGATGCGGCTTGTGGATATCCAGCTCGCCTTCCCGGTGATCATCCTCATCATCGCGGTGGTGGCGGTGATCGGGCCGGGCTTCCTCAACACGCTGCTCGTGCTCGGCTTCGCCGACTGGGCGAAGTACGCCCGGATCGTACGGGGCTCGACGCTCTCGCTGCGCGAAAAGGAGTTCGTCGAGGCGGCGCGGGCGCTCGGCGCCCCGAACGGGCGCATCATGCTCTGGCACCTGCTACCGAACGTGGCCACACCGCTGATCATCTTCACGACGTTCGAGATCGCACGCCTGTTGCTGGTGGAGAGCGCCCTCTCCTTCCTGGGGCTGGGCGTCCAGCCGCCGCAGCCGAGCTGGGGCGCGATGATCGCCGACGGGCGCCAGTACGTCTTCGAGGCGTGGTGGGCGTCGGCGCTGCCCGGTGCGGCGATCGTGCTCGTCGTGCTTGCGTTCAACTTCCTCGGCGATGGCCTGCGCGACCTGCTCGACCCACAGTCGAGCAGCGATCTCTGAGCCCCGCGCCCCTCGTCTCCGCGCCGCTGTCCACACCCCAGCAGCTACCCGGACCCGCCGCCCGCCAAACGCTTACCACAGGGGGAGGAAGAGATGCCATCAGCCAGCCCAGCCACCTGCCCACCGGACGGCCGATCCCGCCCGGCGTACGCGTCGCCTTTCGCGCGCCTGGCTGCTCTCGCGGCCGCAGCGGCGTTGATCGCCAGCTGCGGCGGCAGCGCGCCGGCGGCACCCGCCAGCGGGTCTCCGGTGGCCGCTGCGAGCCCGGCGGCCGCG
>JBHOQZ010000344.1:0-3384 GCA_042408635.1 Chloroflexota bacterium | reverse complement strand
GGCGCCGGCCCCTACGATCCGCCGATCGAATCGCTCCTGCTGCCGCGGCGGGCCGAGCAGGCCATGCCGGCGGCGGGCGCGGCAGCGGCGGCCGCTGGCGCGGCGCGCCCGACCTAGGCGCCGACGAGGGGAGGTGGCGACGATGGCTGGTCCACGGCTCGACGGGCGGATCGCGCTCGTCACGGGTGCCGCGCGCGGCTTCGGACGCGAGACGGCGCGCGTTTTCGCCCGCGAGGGCGCGCGGGTCGTCCTCAACTACAACGCCAGCGAGGCGCGGGCGCGCGAGTTGGCCGACGAGATCGCGCGCGAGGTCGGCCCTGACCGCACGCTGCTGGTGCGGGCCGACGTGGGCGACCCGGCCCAGGTCGAGGCGATGACGCGCACCGCCCTCGACCGGTTCGGGCGGATCGACATCCTGGTGAACAACGCCGGGGTGCTGCACCTGGGCCCCTTCGAGAGCCAGCCGCTCGAGGACTGGCTGCACATGCTCCACGTCAACGTCAACGGCGTGCTCAACTGCACGCGCGCGATCGCGCCGCCCATGCTCGAGCGGGGCTTCGGGCGGATCATCAACCTGGGCACGCAGCTCACGCTCATGGGCGGCATGCCCGGCTTCGCCTTCTACACCGCCACGAAGGGGTTCGTGAGCGCGCTGACGAAGTCGCTGGCGAAGGAGTGGGGCCAGCGCGGCGTCACCGTCAACTGCGTCGGCCCGGGCTCGATCGTCACCGACATGAACGCCTCGTTCTACCCACCGGAGGTACAGGAGCAGCGCCGGCAGCACATGGTGATGGGCCGGTTCGGCGAGCCGGTCGACGTCGCCTACGCCTGCCTCTACCTCGCCTCCGACGAGGCGAAGTTCATGACGGGCCAGACGCTCTACGTCTGCGGCGGCAACGTCATGGCGCCGTAGCCGGGCGGCGCGGGGGATGGCCGACTTCTGGTTCCTGGCGGCGGCCTGGGAGGCCGCCAACGACGCCAAGGTGATCACGGGGCCGGACGGGACGGTGCTCGCCGCCAACCCGGCCTACCTGCGCCTTTTCGGCTACCCGGAGGCGGCCGTGGTCGGCCACCCCTTCACCCTCATCTACCCCGAGGCGGAGCGCGCGGCGTACATGGCGCGCTACCTGGCGGCGTTCCACGCGCCCCGGCCGCCGGACCGCATCGAGCGCGCGGTGCGCCGGGCCGACGGCGCGCTGCGCACCGTCGAGGTCTGGGTCAGCCCGCTCGAGCGCGACGGCCGGCGCTACGCGCTGCTCTCGGTGATGCGCGACGTCACCGAGCAGCGCCGGGCCGAGGCGGAGCGCGACCGCACCGCCCGCCGGCTCGGGCTGGTGCTCGACAGCATCACCGACGGCTTCCTCTCGCTCGACCGCGCGTGGCGCTTCACCTTCGTGAACCCGCGGGCCGAGGCGCTGCTCGACCGACCGCGCGCCGCCCTGCTCGGCCGCGGCATTTGGGCGGAGCTGCCCGAGCTGGTCGGGACGCGCTTCTACCAGGAGTGCCAGACGGCCGCCGCGACCGGCCAGACGGCGGTCTTCGAGGCGACCTACGAGCCGGTCGCGCGGCGCCTCCTGGTGCGCGTCTACCCCTCCGAGGAGGGGCTGGCGGTCTTCTTCCTCGACGTGACGGAGCGCCATCGGCGCGAGGTGGCCCAGCGGGTGCTGGCGGAGGCGAGCGCCGTGCTGGCGGAGTCGCTCGACTACGCGCAGGCGCTCGAGCGCCTGGCGGCGCTGGTGGTGCCGGCGCTGGCCGACTACTGCGTCGTCGACCTGGTCGACCCCGACGGCTCGGTGCGCGATGTCGCGGTCGCCCACACCGATCCGGCGCGCCGGGCCGAGATCATGGCCACGCGGCGGCGCTTCCCGCCCGACCCGATCCGGCCCAACAGCCTGGCCGCGCGCGTGATCCGCACGGGCCGGCCCGAGGTCGTGCCCGTGGTCACCGACACCTGGCACGGCGGGTTGGCCATGTCGGCCGAGCAGCAGGCGGCGGCCCGGGGGTCGCGCGCCCGCTCGGTGCTCTGCGCGCCGCTGGTGGCCCGCGGCCGGACGCTGGGCGCGATCACGTTCGGCGCCTACACCCCCGGGCGCTACACGGAGCGGGACCTCGATCTGGCGGTGGCGCTCGCCGGCCGCTGCGCGCTCGCCATCGACAACGCGCGCCTCTACGGCGCCGCGCAGGCGGCGCTGCGGACCCGAGACGACCTGATCGCCACCGTCTCCCACGACCTGAAGAACCCGCTCACCGTCATGCGGGGGCTGGCCCAGCTCATCGAGCGGCGCGCCGCGCGCGACGCCGGTGAGGGTGCCGCCTGGATCGCCGAGCGGGCCCGCCAGATCACCGACGCGGCCGAGCAGATGCGGCGCCTGATCGACGAACTGACCGACATCGCCCGGCTCAAGGCCGGCAGCCCCCTCGAACTGCGCCTGGCGCCGACCGACCTGGTGCGGCTCGTGCGCGCCCGCATCGACGCTTTCCAGCAGCAGACCGACGGCCACCAGTTGCAGTTCGAGGCGGCCGTGCCCGAGCTCACCGGCGAGTGGGACGCCGACCGCCTGACGCGCGTCATCGACAACCTGCTCAGCAACGCCATCAAGTACAGCCCGGCCGGCGGCCTGATCCGCGTGGTCGTGGCGCGGCAGGCGGTGGGCGAGCGGACGATGGCGGTGCTGAGCGTGGCCGACCAGGGAATCGGCATCCCCGCCGACGAGCTGCCGCGCATCTTCGAGCGGTTCCACCGCGGCCGCAACGTAGTCGGGCGGTTCGAGGGCTCGGGCGTGGGGCTGAGCGGCGCCCGCCAGATCGTGGCGCAGCACGGTGGCACGTTCAGCGTCGAGAGCCACGAGGGCGCTGGCTCGACCTTCACCATCCGCCTGCCGCTCGCGCCGCCGAACCAGGCTGTCGAGGCAGCGGCCGGCGGTGTCGTTGAAGCACCCGCCTCCCTGCCGGCACCGCCTCCCCCATCGGCGGCCGGCAACGGTGATTGAGGCGCGCCGGCACGGCGGCCGGGCGGCCGGGCCGCGCGTTTGACACTGCCCTGCGCACCGTTCTATGATCCGTCGACCCTCTGGCACCCCGGTCGGCCGCCCCGGGGGCGGGCCTGTCCGGCCGGGGAGGTGGGCGCGGTCAGGCGCCGTGCTGCACCCGGTTCCTGTTGGCGATCCGCCGAACCATCCGCACGTGTCCACAGCGCAAGTTGAGGAGTGACCGAACCGATGCGTTCCGATCAGCCGATCGACCTGGTGCAGCTTCTCCGCGACGCCGACCCGGTCACCCGCCGCGAGTTCATCAAGCGCGCGAGCCTGGCCGGGCTCTCGCTGACCGCGATCGGGCAGTTGCTGGCCGCCTGCGGCGGCGCCCCGGCCGGTCAGGCACCCGCAC
>JBHOQZ010000341.1:0-1723 GCA_042408635.1 Chloroflexota bacterium | reverse complement strand
CCAGCCGGCGGGATCGGCGGCGCGCGGTCGGCCGAGGCGCGGCGCCGTCGCGCCCGCCGGCTGCTGGCGCCAGAGGCGCAGGCATTGATGCCGCTTGCGTGTGAGCTGGCCGTCCCAGGCGCGCACCAGCTCGAGCCGGGTCCCGGGCGCCAGCGCCGCCACCCGGCGCACGCCCGCCTCGACCCGCAGGGCAAAGAGGTCCGCCGCCGGCTCCGTCTCCTGGAAGATGAAGCGCGTGCGGTCGACGTTGCGCGCCTCGAGCGGATCGCCGTGGCGCAGGCGCAGGTTCGGCTGACCGATGCGCACCCGCACCAGCCGCGGCGACACGTGCTCGACCAGCGTCGCCCGCGCCGCCTCGCCCGCCAGCACCGCCTCGGCGAACGCGGCGTGGTCGAGCCGCTGTAGGTGGCAGGCCCGCCGCTCGGCCGCGGCCTCGCGTTCGAGCAGATGGTGGCGCGCAACCGTGGCGGCCGGCCGCGAGGCCGAGTACGGCGGATCCTCGGCGAGCCAGCGCGAGCGCGCGTGGCGGTAGCTGGCGGCGAGAGTCTCGGCCAGGACCGGCTCGACCGGCGTCAGGTCGAGCGCCGCCCAGGCGTCGAGGCCGCGCGCCAGCAGGTCGAGCAGGTTGGTTGCGTGCGCCCGCAGCGCCTCGTGCACCGCCGCCTCATGCGCCGCCGTCCAGCGGCCGAGCTGGCCGCGCTGGATCGCCCGCGACCGCTCGATCAACAGGTCCGAGAGGCGATCGGCCACGGCGTCGGGCAGGCAGGTGCGGCGCGCGGCCAGCGCCGCCGCGTCCGCCGGCTCCGTCTCCAGGCAGGCGAGCAACTTGCCCAGATGCCGCTCCTCGGCCGGCGCGAGCGGGAAGACCGCATGGTCGCAGAGGAGCCGGCGCAGATCGAGGTAGGCGTCGGCACCCGCCAGCTTCTCGGCGTCGAGGAAGAAGCCGATCACGAGCGCCAGGCGCCGCAGCGCCGGGTCGGGGTCGGCTCGGAACCGCTCGCGCACGAGCTGGAGCGCGCGCGTCGTCTCGCCGTCGGGCACGATGAGCTGCGGGTAGTCGCCTGGCCCCTCGCCCAGCGACCGCGCGGTCAGGTCGTCGAGGTAGCGGCCGAGCCGTAGCAGCCCGTCGCGCTCCAGCGCCGCGTTGCGCGGCTCGAGCACGCTCAGGTCGCGCACCTCGCCGCCCGGCAGCCGGGCGACCCCGCTCCAGATGCGCCCGTCAGCCGGCATCGTCGCCAGCGCGAGCCAGCCCGCGTCCGGGCGCGGCGCGACGTCGGCCGCCTGCCGCACGACCACCGGTGCCCGGAGGGCGACGGCGTGCAGCCGCGCCAGCGCCCGGCCCTCGTTCGAGATCATCCGATTCCCTCCATCACGGCGCGCCTCCATCGACCCAGGTACGACGCGGCGGCACGGCACGCAGGAGCGCCGTCCAGGCCGAGCGCTCGGCCAGCCGAGCCGCCAGCGCGCGGCGGGCGGGGTCGTCGTGGGCACCGGGCTCGCCGCGCAGGAGCGCCAGCGCCTCCTCGAGCGAGGTCGCCGGCGCGAACAGTTCGGCGGCGTCGCCCAGCAGGGCGAGGTCGCCCCGGGCTCGCGCGCGCTCGAGGCACCAGTGGAAGCCGGGGCAGACGTTGGCGCAGGCATCGACCAGGTTCGTCGGCAGCGCCGTCAGATCGGGATCGCGCCCGTGGGCAGCGCGGTAGGCGAGCAGCTCCTCGCGGGCGCG
>JBHOQZ010000340.1:0-8517 GCA_042408635.1 Chloroflexota bacterium | reverse complement strand
CGCGCTGGTGCGCGCGAGCAACCCCGACCTCTGGCACGCCTTCCTCGGCGGTGAGAAGCCGATGGACCTCGCCTACCTCACGGCCGTCCTCAAGAGCGAGCGGTTTCCCGCCTATGACCCCTGGTTCGCGGGCGGCGTGCTGAACTACTACGCCTACGGTTTCGTGCTCGTGGGCAGCCTCGCCAAACTGCTGGGCATGCTGCCCTCGAACGCCTACAACACGGCCGTGCCGCTCTGGTACGCGCTTACCGCCTCGGCCGCCGCCGGGGTCGCCTACAGCCTCGGGATTCTCGTGGCGCGCGAGGTGCGCCACGGCGCACCCGCCCTGGCCGGAGCCGCCCCGGCCGACACCGGGCGGCGGTTCTGGCCCGGGTTCTGTGCCATGATGGCCGCGGTCGCGACCGTGCTGCTGGGCAATCTGGGTGAGTTCGCGCTGCTCTGGGACGCGCTCTGGAAGCTGGGTGAGCGCTCGGCCAGCTCGGGACTGCCGGTGTTGGGCGGCATTCTGCGCGTGCTGCGCGGCGGCATCGAGTGGGTGATGCGACCCGATGCGCTGCCCGTGCGCAACGAGTGGTACTATTGGAACCCGACGCGCGTCATCCCCGAGGCGATTACGGAGTTTCCCTTCTTCACGTTCCTCTACGGCGATCTGCACGCGCACATGCTGGCATTGCCGTTCCAGTTCGTCGCCCTCGGGCTCGCGCTCAACCTGGCGCTCGGGCTGTCGCGCCGCTCGGTCTCGCGCGAGGCCACCGAGGCCCCGCTCACACGATGGGTAGGCGGGGCGGCGGGGGCGGCGACACCTGGCTGGGCGGCGGCCCGGCAGGCGCTCACCGGGGCCACCCGGGCGTCGGCCAGGCTCGGCATCACCCAGCGCTTCAGCGTGGCGGTGCCGCCACCGGCCGCCGCTGGCCCCGTGCCGGCCACCCCCGTGGTCGCTCCACGCACCGGGCCGGCCGGCAGCCCAACTGACGCGGCGTGGCGAATCGGCGCCCTCGACTGGCTGCGCCTGTCGCTGTCCGCGCTGGTGCTGGCCGTGCTCTGGATGACCAATACCTGGGACCTGCCCACCTACGCCGGCATCAGCGCCGTGGCGCTGGCGGCCACCCTCTGGTGGACGCGCCGGCCCCCCAGCCGCTCGTCTGCGGACGGGCTCGCCGGCGGACGCTGGGCCTGGTCCAGGCTCGCGCTCTGCCTGGTCACGCTCGGCGCGCTCACGTACGTCTTCGCCTACCCGTTCACGAAGGATTACTCGTCGTTCTACGGCACGGTCTCGCTCTGGAAGGGCAAGCACACCCTGCCGGTCGAGTTCTTCACGCTCAACGGTATCACGCTGACGCTGCTGACCGTCTGGGCGCTCATGCGCCTGGCGGCGCGCCACGGTCGAGGTCGTGTACCCGCTCGCGGGTGGGGACTGCTCGACTTCTGGCCCTGGCTCGTGGGCCTCGCGGCGCTGGCGCTGCTCTGCCTGCGCTTCGAGCAGCCGCTGCTGGCGTTCCTGCTGCCGCTCGTGCCGCTGGCGCTCGCCGGTGCGCTCGACGACCGGGCGGGTCCGGCCGAGCGGCTGATCCACGCGCTTTTCCTGGCGGGGCTGGGGCTGGCGCTGGCCCCCGAGGTGATCGTCCTCGACGGCGACGTCGGCCGCATGAACACCGTCTTCAAGCTCTACCTCCAGCTCTGGTGCCTCTGGGCGCTGGCGACGGCGCTGGCGCTGCCCTGGCTGATCCGCGGGGCGCTGGCGCTCACGGGCGATCTCGGCCTGCTGGCGCGGGCGGGGCTGGCGGTCGCGCTCCTCCTCGGCCTGCTCTATCCCCTCTTTGCCGCCCCCGCGCGCGCCAACGACCGCTTCATGCCCACGCCACCCACCCTGGACGGCGAAGCGTTCATGAGGGGGGCGGTCTGGTCGGTGAACAACCAGCCGATCCCGCTGGCCGACGACTACGCCGCCATCCAGTGGCTGCGCGAAAACGTCGACGGCTCGCCGGCGATCGTCGAGGCCTCCGGCCAGCCCTACACCTGGCAGAACCGGGTGACGATGTTCACCGGCCTGCCCGGCGTGATCGGCTGGGACAACCACCAGCGGCAGCAGCGCGGCGCCGGCCTGCCCGGCGCGGTCGAGCGGCGCCTCCAGGACGTGCGCGCGATCTACACCGACGCCACCACCGCGCGCACGCTCGAGCTCCTGCGCCGCTACGGCGTCCGCTACGTCTACCTGGGCGCGCTCGAGCGCGCGCTCTACGGCCCCAACGCGCAGGTCAAATTCGACGCGCTGCTCGGCCAGGGGCTGAGCCTCGTCTACGACCAGGGCGGCGTGCGCATCTACGAGGTGCAGTCGGCTCCGTAAGGGGAAGGCGGGCCACTGCCTGCCCCAAGGGCGGCTCACGCCGCGTGCCGATGAGTGCAGATGAACCCGGATGGGGGAGGCCGGACACCCTCGATGGACGCACGGGCCGGGCAGGGGTCAGCGCGTCCGTCGAGGGTGTCCGGCGGTTCCGGTCAGCGCTGGGCCGGGGTGGTCGGGGTCGGCGTCGGCGTTGCCACCAGCGTGCCGCCGCTTGCCAGGGCCGCGGTGGGCGGCAGCGGCGGCGCCGCGCTCCCGGCGGCCCTGGTGGACGTGGCGGCCGGGTACCCGCTTGCGGGTGGGGTCACCCCGGGCGCCGGGCTGGGCGTGGAGGCGGCCCGCGTGGGCGTGGGGGCCGAGGTCGGCTGAGCGATCACGGGCACGGGTGACGCTGGCACCGGGCTGGGCGGCGCGGCCGCCGACGGCGTCGGCCAGGGGCCCGAGCCCGGGGTGCTACCGGCCACGGTCGATGTCGTCGTTGCGGTCGCGGTCGCCTGATGTGGCGTGGCAGTGGCGCCGACCGTCGGCATGGCCGTCGGCGCTGTGCCGCTCGCCGGGGTGGCAGGCGTGCCGGCCACCGGGGGCAGTGCGATGCCGACCGGGGTGCCGGCCGCGCCCGGATTGATGGCGACCCCGGTCGCGGTCGGGCTGGCCGCCGCAACGGCAGTTGCCGTGACCGTGGGCGTGACCACCGCCGCGGTGGCGACCGTCGAGACCGGCGCGGTAGCCGAGATCGGCGGCACCAGCACTACCGTGGCGGCGGTCGGCGCGATCGGCATCGTCTGCGACGGCACGATGATCGGCGTCGTGCCGACGACCGTCGGGGAGGCCGGCAGCACCGTCTCCTGGGTCGGTGTGACCCCCGCCGGCGGCACTGCGAAGCCGGACGCGGGGCTCGCGGTCGCGGTCGCGGTCGGCGTGATCGCGGGCGACGGGGTCGGCGTTGCCCCCTTCAAGGGGTCCATCATCTGGCTGGTCGCGCTGGTCGGCGTGACCGTCACCGTCGCGCTCGGTGCCGGCGTCGCCACCGCCGAGCCGGCTGTGGGTGATGCCGCCACCGGAATCGCCGTCGACGAGGCGGTGGTCGTCGGTGTGTCGGGGCGGGTCGTCGCGGTGGGCAGGCTGCCGGCCGGACCTGGCGTCGGGGCAGCCGGCAGCGTGGTGGCGGGAACGGTCGCCCCGGCGGTCGACGTTGGTGCGCCGGCGGAGGTGGAAGACGCGTTGCCGGGCGCGGCGGTGCTGGCGGCCGCGCCCGTCGGCGGGTTCGCCGTGGCCGCGACCTGACCGGTGGGCAAGGCCGTCGGCGTGGCGGCTGGGCTCGGCGTGCGGATCGGCGTCGAGATGGCGGCGGCGGTCTGCGCTGCATCCGTGCGGCCGGGCTGGACGACCGTGGGCGGCTGCGCTGCCGGGAAGAGCGGCAGCGCGGGCGGGGAGATTGACGGCGGGGAGATCGGCTGACGGCCGAAGAGGGGCAGGTCGATGTAGACCGGGGTCGGTGTCGGTGCGGTGGTGGCAGCGACGGTCGGTGTCAACCCGCTTGCCGCGATCGCGGTCGTGTGCGTCGCCGTGCCGGTGGGGGAGTACACCCCCGTGGCCGCGGGCGGGGTGCCTGCGGCGCCCGCGGCCGCGGTGCCCGTCGCCTGGGTCCGTGTGCTCTCAGCGGTCGAGAGGAGCCCGGCCGCGCGGGCCGCGTCCAACGGCTGGCCGGTGGCCGCGACCCCTGGGGACGCGGTGATGTCGGCGCGGCGCGACCCGGCGCTGGTATCGGCGAGCGCGGTCTCGGTGACCTCTGCGGCCGCCGTCGTGCTTGGACCAGTGGTGGGCGCGCGCAGCGCGGCACCGGTGGGCGCGACCGATCCCGTGGGCGCGGCCGCCGGCGCTGCCTGCTGAGGCGCCTCGGGCGTCGGCATGGGCGCGGTCTGGGCGATCTGCTTGGCCGACACCTGGGCGACGTCGGCCGCGCGCTGCGTCGTCTCGACCGCCGCCTGGGCCTGGGCCTGGGCGGCCGGTGGCAGGACCGGCACGACCTGTTCGAGCTTCTCCTGCTGCTCCTTGAGCTTGTTCGCCACGGCCGCCGAGACCGGCGCGGCCTCGGGCGGTGGTGCCGGGCTCTGGGCGGCGCGGGTGAGTGCATCGGCCGCCTTCACGGTCGATTCCGCGATCTTGTTGACCAGTACCGGCACCTGCTCGGAGCGTCCCTGCTCGGCGACGCGCTGGAGCTCCTCCTGGCGCCGATCGGCGAACTCGGCGTGGAGGCGCGCCTTGTCGAGGTCCGTCGGCGCGAGCACGATCTGCACGGCCTCGGTCGTCGACTTGACGGGATAGAGGGGATCGCCCGGGAGGCTGGCCTGCGCTGCCTGCACCGTCACCGCGCCGCTGCCGGCCACGACCAGCCCGATCAACACGGCGGCCGCGACCCCGCGCAGCGCCGGGCGCAGCGCCGGACGGAGGGTCCGCCCAGTCGACTGGGCGGCAATCCGGCGGGTGCGCGACGAGGTTTGGTCTGCCGGTCGTGGTCGAACGTCGGCGAGATCGGGCGGGGGAACCGGCTCGAGGTGGCGGCCGTTGGCGTTGGCGTGGCCGTTGCGGCGGTCGGGCGCCACCGGGCGCAGTTCGACGGTCGCCTCGAGCGTGCCGATGCGGCGCAGCAGATCGGCGCGGCCCTCGGCGCGGAAAGCAGGCGATGGCCCGGGCAGGTCGGGCATCTGGATGGCGGCGGCCAGGCGCAGGAGCTCCGCCAGCTCTGCCCCGTCGTCGGGGTAGAGCGCGGCCACCGCCTCGGGCGTTTGTCGACCCGCCCGGACTGCGTCGAGGTGCCGATCCAGGCGCTCCTCGATCGGCTCGCGGCTCATCAGAACGCCTCGCGGTTGAGGCGGCCGCGCAGCTCCTGAAGTGCCCGGTGTTGCATAACGCGCACGTTCCCCTCGCTCTTGCCGATCGCCGCTGCGATCTCGCCGGGCGACAACCCTTCGAGAAACCGCAGCACAATGATCTGCTGGTACTCCGGCCGCAGGGTCAGGATGGCCGCGCGCAACTCGTCGTGGGTAAGCCCGATGAGCGCCTGCTCCGCCGGGTCCGTCCCTCGTGCCGCCACCTCGAACGCATCGTCGAGCGGCGTCACGTCCCGCCGGGACTTGTAGAAATCCACGACCAGGTTGTGCGCAATGGTCAGGAGCCACGCGACGAAGGGCGTCCCGGTAATCCGGTAACGGCCCAACGCCTGCCACGCGCGGACGAAGACCTGCTGCGTCAGGTCTTCAGCCTCCGTTGCGTCGCCAACGCGGTAGAGCACGTTGCGGTAGACACGCCCCACGTGCTGCTCGTACAGCTCCGCGAAAGCCTCAGCGTCCCCGCGTTGTGCGCGCTCGATCCGCGCCGCCTCGGCTGCGGCGTCGGTGGCCGGGGTTCCTGTCTCCGCCCTATCGGCGTAGTCACTCATACCAACGACGCTTTTGCCGTCCCGTTACACAGTCCGACGCCGTTTGCACCGCAGGCTCGCGCCTCCTTGCCGGCTGCCCGCGCCGGCTCACGTCCCCGACAGCCGGCTGGTTCGCCGGGGCCGTCGACGTCGCCGCGGGCGCGACGCCACCCGGGTGGCGCGAGCGCGCAGTGGAACCCCACGGCACCGGTCGCATGATCGCTATCTGGCCGCAGGGCGGACACAGGCCAGTCCGAACGATCATACAGCGTCCGCTGCCTCCGGCCAACCCCTCAACCCCACCCCACTCAGCGGTCGTCCGGATACCCGGCCGCGCACCCGCCGGCCGGCTCCCTGATCGGTTACATTGACGCAACCTGGCGCGCTGTCTATAATGCCGCCGGCTGTGCCCGCTCGCCGCTCCGTTCACGGTGCCGGCGGGCCGCGCCGCCACCGTGCTCTCACACTGCATGACGTGGTCAACCGGGCGCCGTGTTCACCAGCGTCTGTCGCACGCTGCGGGCCACGCCGATCAATGCGGCCGCGAGCCGGGAGCTGGGGCCGACATCGCTGCTTGCAAGCTTCATACCAGCGGTCAGCATACCGCCAGCCGGCTGCCACGCTTATCGCTTCCCGCAACCACGACACGGGATTGGGGGACCGTGAACCGCGACGAATATCGCGTGATGTACCTGATCGAGGACGACTTCTGGTGGTACACCGGGATGCGGACCTCGATGCTCGATCTGCTCCGCAGCTACCTGCCCTCCACCAACGGCCGCCGACCTCGCATCCTCGATGCGGGCTGCGGCACAGGTGGCATGCTCACGCGCCTGCGCTCGCTCGGTGACGCGGTCGGCGTCGACATCTCGCCCGACGCGATCGCCTTCTGCCGGGCGCGCGGGCTGGGGGCCGAGGTGGTGTCGCTCGGCTCGATCGAGTCGCTCCCGTTTCCGGCCGATCACTTCGACGCCGTCGTCTCGCTGGATGTACTCTGCGACCTGGTCGACGACCGCGCGGGCTTCGCCGAGCTCGCGCGCGTGCTCAGGCCAGGGGGCATCCTTCTGCTCAACCTGCCCGCGTTCCAGCGTTTGCACAGCGAACATGATCTTGCCGTGAACAACCTGCGGCGTTACACCCGCCGCGAGGTGCGACGCAAGCTGACTGCCGTCGGCCTGCGGCCGCTCAAGCTCACCTACGCCAACACGCTGCTCTTCGCGCCGGCGGCGCTGGTTCGCCTCGCCAAGCGGTGGGCGGCTCATGCGGCGCTGCGGGGGCGGCGCGAGGCGGCCCGCTCCGACCTGACACCGCCGCCGGCGCCCGTCAACCGCGCCCTGGCGGCGCTGTTCACGGCCGAGGGGCGGCTGCTGCGCCACGTCAATCTGCCGATTGGCCTCTCCGTGGTCGCGGTGGCGCGCAAGCCGATCGCGCCGGCGGAATCCGCATGAGTGTCGGCGCCGACACGAGCGGGGTCACTTCGACACCTGCGGCCGGGCAAGCCGTCGCGTCGGCGGGCGCGACGCGCGCCGATGAGCGTCCCGCGCCGCCGGCCCGGGGGCGGGCCGTCAAGCCTTGGCAAAGGAGCAGGATCGGGTTGCTCGACCAGAAGGGGATGGCACTCGCGCTCCTCCTCGTCGCGATTCTCCTGAGCGCGACGGGTGAGCTGTTGCTCAAGCACGGCATGTCGCAGATCGGCGTCTTCACGTTCGAGCTGCCGGTGCTCGTGCGGATCTTCTTGACGCCCCAGATTCTGCTTGGCTTCACGCTCGTTTTCGGCGGCGCGATCTTCTGGCTGGCGGTCATCTCGCGGGTCGATCTGAGCTTTGCCTATCCGATGCTCGCGCTCGGCTACGTCGTGGTGGTCTTCGCCTCGGCGTTCCTCTTCCACGAGCCGCTCACGCTGATGAAGTTAGCCGGAGTGGGGATCATCTGCGCGGGCGTGATCGTCCTCTCGCAGTCCTGATCGCCATGGCCCCCCCGGCGTCGGGGCCGGAGCTCGCCCGCGCCGACCCCGCTTCCCCGGCCCACCCGAGCGCCCATGGTCCCTCGCCGGGCCACCCGACGCGGCGGCCCACCCGTGCGCGGGTCGCCGACCTGCTCGCGCTGGCCGCCCTGGCGCTGGTGGCCGCGATCCTGCACCGCGATCTTCCGCTCGCCGGTCGGATCCCGTTCGAGAGCGACACGCCGCTCTTCTACTATCCGATGATGGCCTTTGCCGCCGAGCGGCTGCGGGCGGGCGAGTTCCCCCTCTGGAACCCGCTGATCTTCGGCGGCTACCCGGTCTTCTCCGACGGGGAGGCCGGGCTGCTCTACCCGTTCAACCTCGCGCTGCCCTGGCTCGGGGCGAGCCAGGGGTTTGCGCTGCTGCGGCCGCTCCATACTCTGCTGGCGGCGGCCTTCGCCTACGCCTACGGCCGCTCGATCGGGCTGGGCGCGCTCGGCGCGCTCACCGTCGGCCTCGTCTTCGCGCTGGGCGCCTTCCTGACGGCGCAGCTCCACCACACCAACGTGGTCGCCAGCGCGGTCTGGCTGCCCGCGATCCTGGCCTGCGTCGAGCTGGCACTGCGGCCGGCGCCCGGGGAGCGTGGTCGGCTCGCCGGGGTGTCCCCGGGCTGGGCGCTCCTCGGCGCGGTCGCCTACGCGCTCATGTGGCTCGGTGTGCACATCCAGCCCGTCATCATGGCGACGCTGCTGCTAGTGCCCTACGCCGGCTGGCGCGCGCTGGTTCCGCTCGATCGGCTGGACGGCACGCCGCCGG
>JBHOQZ010000339.1:0-8888 GCA_042408635.1 Chloroflexota bacterium | reverse complement strand
AGCTCGTGCAGTACGCCCTGCAGGTCGGGCGGCGCGGGGCGGCGCTCCCCGCCTCGGCGTCTCGAGAGCGCCGCCACCGCCGCCAGCGCCACGGCGAGGCCGAGCGCCAGGGCGGCGATAGTCGGCCAGTCGGGCCGCGTCGGCTGCTCGACCTGGCCGAGCAGCACCCGCACAGCGATCACGATGGCGCCGGGCCGGCCGAAGCCGACGGCAAACGCGGCCGCCACCACAGCCAGCGCGGCCACCACCGCGATCACGGCAACGCGCAGGTCGACGCCCCGGGCCGCCCCGCCGCCGGTCGACGCGTGCCCGTTCGAACGCAGGGCATCCGCCGGGATCCAGTCACGGGGTGGTAGGTCGGGATCGGCATCGAGGGGGTGCACGACGTAATCCGGCGTGGCCAGCGCGGGCGTGGCACAGGCCGCGGCCAGGGTAGACCAGTCCACCTGTGCCAGGAGCTGCCGCGATTCGCGGGCGCTGTCGCGGCGCCGTTCGGCGCAGAGCGCGCGCACCTCCGCATCCCAGGCGTTGAGGCGCTCGCCGATCGCGGCGAACCCGGCGGCGGTTTCGGGCGGCTGCCGGTCGCGGGCGCCGCGTTCGCGCGGCTGGAGCAGGCGGCGCAGGTCCTGCTCGAGCGTGGAGTGGGAGGCCTCGAGCTGGCGTTGGAGCAACCGCGCATCCTGCTGGATCCGGTTCAGCAGTCGCCCGTGCAGGTCGCGCAGCGCCGTGCGCGCCCGGCGCAGCCGAACGCCCTCGTCCGCGGCGGGTCCAGCGGGCGCCGGGGCGGGCGCCGGCGGATCTTCTGCCAGCAGCCGCGCCTCCGCCAGATCGAGCAGGCGGGACAGCCGATACAGCCACAGCCTGGGTGCCTCGCTCGGCGTCCGCCCGCGGTGATCCGCCAGCCAGCGGCCCAGGGCGGCGCGGTCGAGGTCGAGGCGCGCACCAAGCGGATCGTCCGCCCGGCCCTGGCGGCCAGCCGGACTCCAGATCAGCAGGCCAGGCGCGTCCCGCGATCCTACCGGGTCTGCCCGCGGGCTGTCGAGGCCCATCAGGCGGCGCAGCCCGCGCTCGAAGCGCTCGACATCGGCGGGCGCCGCGCCCTCGGGCACGACGACGACGAACGCCCACGACTCGAGCGGCCGGCCGAGCAGCATGCGCTGGAGCGCCGCCACCTCGCGGGCATCAAACATGTAGCCGAAGCGCACGAGCACGATGATGCGGTCGATTGCCAGGGCGGTGTCCGGCCGGGCGACGAGGCGCTCCAGCGTATCGACCAGGAGCGGCCCCTGGGTGCTGAGCCCGCGCACCCAATCCAGAAACGCCGGCGCAGGCTGGCCGGCAGTAATGATGCCGAGCGCCGGCTCACCAACCTGTAGGCGCGCGGTGCTCGTCGCCACCTCATGCCAACTCGCCTGCTCGGCGAGGCGGTGCAGCTCGGCCAGCAGAGCCGCGATCTGCCGGCCAAACCTCGTCCCGTCGCCGAGCAGCGCCGGCGAGAGGTAGGCGGGAGGCGGCGGGGACGGCTCGGGCGCGGCCCGGGGGCGGGCCGCGCCCCCGGGATCGATCGATTCGCGCCGGTCCATGCCGCTATGCCTCCAGCCAGGCGAAGAAATCGGGCACGAGCGCCCGGTAGACCGGCTGGAGCGGCGCGGGCAGGTAGGCGGTGAGCAGCTCGGCCAGCGCGCGCCGCGAGCGCGCCTCCCCGGTCTCGTTGGCGAAGAAGGAGGCGGCGAGCTCGTCGACCAGGTCGACGATGGTGTCGAGGTCCTGCTGCACCTCGGCGACGGAGCGCCCCGGATCGGGCAGGGTCACCGCCTCCCGGCCCAGCCCCTCGGCGAACGGCACGACGTGCCAGAGCGCGTAGATCGCGATGTGGGCGCTGCGCCCGTCGAGCACCCACCAGCGATCCGGTGGCCCGACCTCGCGCTCGGCGTCAGGGTCGTTGACCGCGGGCGCGGCGAACCCGGCGTAGCCGGGCTCGCCGGTGCGCCGCGTCGGCAGCGGCAGCGAGACGTAGTGCTCGACCGGGATCTCGCTCATGCGCAGGCAGTGGCTCGCAAACAGCCGGCGCAGCTGGCTCAGGGTCAGCCAACGGGTGGGTGTCATGTTCGTGTTCACTCTCTCGCTCCTCGAAGTCCGGCGCCGCCGGGCGCACCCGGCCCACCGCTACGCTCCACAGCCTGTCCGATCGACCCCCTACGAGCCCCACCCACGGTCGGGCGGGCGCGGCGGGGTCAGCCGATGCCGGTTACCAGGCGCCGCTCGGCGGCGCGGCCGGGGGCTTCGGCTCGCCGCGCTGCTCGGCCTGCCGCCGAGCCTGGTGGAGGAGCGTGAAGGCCGCACCACCGACCGCGCCGATCGCCGGCTGCACAAGCTGGTCGGGGGAGAGACCCGGCACCCCGCCCGACGGGGCGGGCGCGGGGCCGGCTCCGGGCCCCGGCACCGGGACCGGCTTCACCTCGCGGTGGGGGGGCGTCTCGGCGAACGCCGGCCGGACCCCGTCGGTGACGACACACATGCCACCCGCCTTGACCCAGGCCTGTTGCATCACGGCCGCGTCGACGAAGCGCCCGGCGTCCCCGCGGCCGCTGTCGTTGATGTAGAAGCCGAGGACCTTGCCGCTGGCCGGGTCGCGGGCCACTCCCGTCACGGTGATCGCGTGGTTGGAGCTGCCGTCGCCCAGGTGGCGGACGTTGTTCCAGAGGACACCGGCGTTGACCTCGGCGATCACCCCGTGACCGGTCCCCACCTGCTCGGCCAGCCGTTCGAGGGTGCCGCCACTCACGGCGCGCGCCGGCACACCGTGGTCGCGCAGGATGCGCTCCTGGTCCTTGGCGCTCGTGCCGCCCGAGAGCTCCGGCCGGCCGGGCGTGACCGTGCAGAGGTCGTGGCGCAGCGCGTAGCCGGCGAGCGTGCCCTCGGTGACGTTGATCCCGAAGCGCCGCAGCACGTCCTCGCACGAGACGATGCCGCAGGTGCCCTTCATGCCGTAGGGGTTGTCACCCTGCTTGTGGGTAAAGCGCCGGCAGCCCTCGGGATCGCCGATGACGACTGCGCTGCGCCCATCAGGCAGCACCTCGAGGCGTTGCGGCACCTCGAACATCTGGCGCAGCTCTTCGGCGTCGGAGGGCAGATGGGGAGCATCCGCGCCGGGCTCGGCGAACTCGAAGCCGTGCATCACCGTGTGGCCTCCTTTGCTCGGCGGTGTCGCCGCCCCGGACGTCGGGGTCCGCTCTCGCGCCGCCGTTCTTGGCCGTTTGACCCGCACCCGCCCGGGGCCATTACCGATCGGCCGGGTCGGCCGGGCAGATGATCGGCCCCGATGCGCTGCCCGGGCTACCGCACGACGAAGCTACCGCGCGCGATCTCGCGGCCCTCGACGTAGAGCACCAGCTCATAGCGGCCGGTGTCCAGACCCGAATCGTCGGTGTAGCTCCAGGTCATGCGGCCCTCGCTGCCGCCGGACCAGGTCGAGTCGCTGCGTCGGTCGGCCAGCACCATGCCGTCCTTGAGCCAGACGCGTCCCCACGTGACGCCGTCGCGCATCCCCGAGTAGGTCCAGCCGGCGTAGACCTTCTTCGTTGCCGGCGGGAAGAAGACGGTTTCGCCCAGGAGACGGTTGTCCGACGTAGCGTCGGTCCCGAAGTGGATCGCCCCGAACGTGGGCTGGACGGTGACCGGCGAGGGGCTCGTGGTTCCGGGCGGGCGCGTGGCGGTGACGGTCGGCGTCCCGCGCAGCCAGGCATCGAGCCAGGAGGTGGGTGTCGGCGAGGCCGGCGGAATGACCCCGCCGAAGCCCAGGGTCGGCGTGGCGGTCCCGCGCGGGGGCGTGCCGCTCGGGCGCGGCGTCGGCGTGGCGGTGCGCGCTACCGTGGGCGTGCGCGTGCCGGGGCCGGGGCTCGGACTCGGACTGGTGCTGAGGGTGGGAGTGCTCGTCGCGGCGCGCGTCGGCGTGGGCGTCGGCTCGGACGGGAACAACCCCTTGAACGAGTCGCGCAGCATGAAGGCGAAGCCGGCCAGGATGATCGGCACGATCACCGCCGCCGCGAAGCGCGGGTCGACGCCGCGCCAGGCGCCGCCCGCCGCCGGCAGCATGCTGAAGGTGCCGTCGGAGAAGGCATCGGCCACGCTCCCGTCGCGGAAGCGCACCACCACGCGCACGCGGTAGCCTCCACCGGGATCGAGGCTGCGCGGCACGCGCCAGAGGTAGGAGCGGCGGGCGCCGCCGATCAGCGTGCCGAGCTCGACCATCGAGAAGAGCGGCGTCTCGCGCCGGTAGAGCACGAGCTCGACCTGGTCCGGCACCGCCGCCACTTCGGCTGGCAGCCGCCACCGGATCTCGTACTCGCTGCCGACCTGCCAGGCGTCACCCGCGCCCGGCGTGAGCACCTCGACGCCGGGCCGGCTCCAGCCGCGATCGACGCGGGCCGTGCCGCCGACGCCGCCCCCGCCTTCCCCACGGTCCAGCACGTCGCGCATCGGGGGCGCTGGCCGCATCGGCACTGCCACACTGAACGTTCCTGGGCCGAACGCGTCGGCCGCCTGGCCGTAGTCGTCCCAGACGACCACACGCACCCCGTACCCCTCGCCGGGAGGAAGGTCGGGCGGCAACCGCCAGACGACGCTACGCGCCGTCCCCGGGAGCGGCGTGGCCGGGTCGACGATCGGGCGGAGGCGCACGGTGCCCCGGACGAGATCGACGTGCGCTCCCTCCAAAGTCGCACCGGTGCCCGCGCTGGCGAGCCAGGTGACTTCGATCGTCGCGCCCGGCTCGAACGTCCCGCCGACAGGCGTGAGGACGCGCAGCGACGGAGGCGGCGGTGCGCCGGGCGCGGAGCCCGCCGGCTCGCCGGTCAACCCGGGAACGCCGAAGACACGCGTCGCCTCGCTCGATCCACCACCACCGGCACCAGCCAGGGGATCGGCGGCACCGCTCCCGCCTGCACCGCGCCCGCCGACCGGGTCAGGTCGAGCGGTGCCGAGGGGCGAGCCGCAGCTCGGGCAGAAGCGGGCCCCGGGGGCCACAGCCGATCCACAACTCGGGCAACTCATGGAGCCACCTCACGACCGTTGGCTGCCCCGGGTCGGTGCCCCTGCCCATCGACGGCCGCGGCCGCGGGCACGGGAATCGGCGGGCAGCGCGTTACCACCCGGGGGCCGAACTGGGTGCCGGGCGGTAGGTTTCCGCCGGCACGTCCTCGCGCTTGAGGACGTAGGTGTCGGCCAGGATGTCGCCGAGCCGCTGCTTCCTGGGCGAGACGAGGACGATGATGCCGGCAGGCACGCCCCCCAGCAGGAACGGATTGACCTCGACCAGCCGGCAGAGCGTGCGCACGAGTCCGCGACCGATCCCCGGTGGGTTGAGGTTGCGGTCGACGACGCGCAGCTTGAGCACGTATTTGCCCACCGTCCAGCCCTTCACGCTCTCGAGGCCCAGGTAGTAGGCGAGCACGACCACCGCCGCGATCACCACCAGCCAGCCCTCCGATCCGCGTCGGAACGCCTGGTTGCTAGACAAGATGCTGATGAAGCCGGCCACCGCGAACCAGGCCGCGAACAGCACGACGAAGTCGATCCAGGTCGCGGCCCAGCGCCGCGTCACAATCGAGTTGTCGTAGGTTGCCGCGATCTCGGCCGCGTCGTGCGGCGGGGTCGCCAGGCGCTCGCGCAGCGGGTCGGGCCGCTCCCCCAGCTCCGCGCGCAAGCTGGACATGCGCTCGCGGACCGGGTCGATCACCGGGGACGGTGCCGGCGTCGGTGCCGGGTCAACCGCCACCCAGCGCTCGCGCTCCGCTCCGCCCCCGGTGAGCCCGCCGAGGCCTCCGCCCGCGATCGCGGTCTGTCCGTTCGTGTCGCGGGGCGGGGCCGGCGTGCCGCCGCGGCTGGCAGCGTCCCGGCCGACGTTGCCACCCCGGCCCACCGCCTCCCACCCGTCATTGCCGCCGGTTTGCCGAGCGGGCGACGCGGCCGGTTCGATGGTGAAGGTGTTCAGGGAGGCGCCGGTGCCGACCTGGCCGAGCGCATTGCGGGCGGTCACCCTGATCTGGTAGGTCGACGCGGGTGGCTGATCGACCGGGATGGTCCAGGCGAGCGAGCGCGCCGTGCCCGGCAGCGGCGTCCCGTGCGGCGTGAGCGGCTGGAGCAGCGCGCCGTCACGCCAGAGCTCGACCTCGATCTGAGCGAGCGTGCCCCCCGCGCCGGCCGAGGCCGCCCAGCGGATTTCGTAGCTTGAGCCGGCTTGCCAGACCGCACCGCTGTAGGGCGTCGTCACCCGAACGATCGGCGGGGAGAGCGTCGCATCGAGCGGTGGCAACGGCACTGGCTCGACCCGTGTCAACTGCTCTCCCAGCGGACCAGCCATCACCGGCGTCTCGAGCGTGCCCGTCGAGGCGCGGGTCACCACCGGCGTGGTCGCCGCATCGACCGGCGTGAGGGCGTCGCTGACCGGCCCCGCGAGGCCGTCGCCGGCCGTGACCGGATCGGCGCGCAGCCCGGCTCTGCCTGCGCTCCCGCCGGAGGTGAGGTCCACGCCGGGCGCCTCGAGGCCGGCCGCCGGCCGTTGTGCCCGGGCGTCGGCGTCTGCCGACCCGTGCTCCAGGGCGTCGACCGCTGGCGCGGCGCCGCCGAGGCTCTGGCCTTGCGGTGTTGCCGTTTCCGACGCCTCCGCGTACGGGGTCGGCGCCGGGCTCACGGTCGTCTCGGTGCCCGCGCCCGAGCTCACCTCGGCCTCCTCGGGCAGCCCGACGCGCTGGCCGCAGGCGGGGCAGAAGCGGGCGATGGCGGGGATCTTCTTGCCGCAGTGCATGCAGAACATGTCTCGCCTCCTCCAGCGCTAGAACGCCAGCTCCGTCAGCAGCGTGTAACCGCCGCTGCTCAGCCAGGCGGCCTGCATCGTTTCGGCCTTGACGAAGCGCGGCTCCGCCCCGCGGGCCACGTCGTGCACCCAGAAGCCCAGGATCTCGCCGCTGTCGGGGGCGCGGGCGACGGCGGCGACCGCCACGACGTGGTTCGGCTCGCCGGTGCCCACCCGGTCCGGCTCGCCCCAGAGCGCCCCCGCGTTCACCGCCGCGATCGCGCCCACGCTGTCCTCGCAGGCGGCGGCCAGGTCTTCGAGCGAATAGCACTCCTCGACCCTTGCCGGGAGCCCGTGATCCTCGAGCACGCTGCCGAGATCCGTGAGCGAGCTCGCCCCGGCGAAGCGCGGATCGTCGCCCGCGGTACAGCGGCCGCGGGCGAGCGCGTAGTCGACCAGCTCGCCCTCGGTGACCTCGACGCCGACCGCGCGCAGGTGCAGCTCGCAGAGCACAAGGCCCGAGGTCGCCCGGAAGCCGTGGGGATTGTCGCCCGGCGCGTGGTGCCCCTCGACGAAGCGCTCGGGTGCGCCGACGATCTGGGCGACGCGGCCGTCGGGCAGGCTGTCGATGCGGACCGGCACCTCCTGCCAGAGCGGGTCGGTTTCGAGGGGACGCGCCAGCTCGCGGAACCCGGGGAGCTCGGGCAGCTCGGACCGCCCGCTCACGTCATCGAACATCTCGGCTCGCACCTCTCGCCATTCGTCGTCCGCCCCGCCGATCCGCGTCGCCAGGCTCCAGCCGGCCGGCGACGCGGGTGGGCTACACGTTCGACCCGCGGCGCCGCGCCGGCATTACCGATCCGGTCGGGGTCGACCGGGCCGGGTACCCTCAGCCGGTCTATGGTAGCCCGAGCCGGCGCGCCACCTTCTCGGCGGCGGCGCGCAGCGCGAGGCGCCAGCCTACCCGACGATAGCGGCCGTCGCGCTCGAGCACGATGCGCCGGAACGCCTCGGCCTCGTCGGGCTCGAGGGGTTCGGCGGAGTCGTCGAGCGCCACCCGATAGGCGGTGGCGATTGCCGCCTGACCGCCGAGGCGGTCCTGCCAGTGGATGAAGAGGTGCACGCGCAGCTTGGGGATCGCGCGGCAGTGGGTGACGGCGCAGACGTTGGCGCTCAGACCCAGCGCCGAGGCGATCGTCTCCCAATCGGCGTCGGTCGGCGCGTTGAGCCGGGCCAGGAGAACCCGGCTCTCGGCCTCGTTCAGATCGCCCGCCTCGACCGCCCGCCGGACCGCCACGTCGATCCAGGCCGTGTCCTCAGCGCCGCCCTCGCCCGGTGGCGGCTCGGGGTCGGGCGGCTCGGGCGTGTCGTCGTCGAAGGGCTTCTCCACACGCGGCCTGGCGGCGCGGATGATTTCGCGCCGGGCGATCGTGAGCACCCAGGTCAGGAACGAGGCATCGCCCCGGAAGGTCGCGTAGCCGCGCCAGGCGCGGATGGCGACCCGCTGGACGATGTCCTGCGCATGGTGATAGTCGCCCACCGACCGGATGCAGAAGGCCAGCACCTGCGGCTGCACCCCGATCCACGCCGTCTCGAAGTCAGAAGCGGTCGCTACCATCGTGCCCACCACCGCCCGGGCGAGAACGCCCTATACCCGTCAGACACCTGAGGGCAGCGTAGCCTGATGAGCTGACAAAGAGGTGACACGCCCCGGTGACAGAGCGCAGGCACGATCAGGGGGGTGCCCGGCGGCCCGGCGGCGGCCGCAGCGGCGCCACCGTCGGCGCCGCGTCTGGCTGGAGCAGGGCGCGCAGGCGTGGTGAGGGGGCGACGCCAACCTCGTGTCGGAGCAGCTCGCGGTAGAGCCGGTACTGTGCCTCGGCGTCCGCGCGGCGGCCAAGCGCGAGGTGGACCCGGATCACACCGCGGTGGCCCCGCTCGTCGACCGGGTCGATCGGGACGGCGCGCTGCCACGTCGACAGCGCGGCCTCATGGTTGCCGGCCGCCAGTTGCTGCTCGGCCAGGCGGTCCAGCAGGCGCAGGGCATCGGCGCGTGCCTGCTCGCGCGGCACGAACAGCCAGTCGTATTCGGCAA
>JBHOQZ010000338.1:0-3097 GCA_042408635.1 Chloroflexota bacterium | reverse complement strand
GTGAACATGCGCAGCGCCTCCGCCGGCGTCACCCGCTGCTCGGGCAGGCCGTGGTTGACCGCCGCGTGGATCCCCGCGATCGGGTTGATCGGCGTGACGAAGGCGTCGGAGCCGCCGCCCACCAGCACGCCCGCGTCGAGGTAGGAGCGGTAGGGGTGGACCCGGTTGAGCCGTGCCTCGCCGAACCGCTCCCGGTACATCGGGCGGAACGCCTGCTCGAAGTAGGGCTGGACGCCGCTCGCCACGCCGAGCCGCGCCATGCGCGCCACATCATCCAGCCTGGGGAAATAGGCGTGGTCGATGCGATGGCGGTGGTCCGGCCGCGGCAGGCGCGTCAGCGCGCGCTCGAGGGCGTTGAGCATCTGGTTGATCGCACGCTCGCAGGTAGCGTGCACCGTGATCTGCATGCCGGCGCTGTGCGCCGCCCAGACCCAGGCGTCGAGGTCTGCCTGCTCCCAGAACGTCGGGCCGATCGAGTCGGGCCGGTCGCTGTAGGGCTCGAACAGGGCGCCGGTGTGGGCGGCCGGGCTGCCGTCGATCAGCACGCAGCCGCCGATCCGCGGCAGTCCCATGGCGCGCACCTTCTCGACGTCGGTGATCTGGTAGTAGAGCACGGTGTTGACCGGCAACTCGGCCTGGTGGGCGACGAAGTCGCGCACGTCGGGGTCGCCCTCGAGCCGCCCGCCCTCCAGGCAATGGATCGTGGTGGCGCCCTGGCTGACCGCCATCTCGGAGGTGATCTCGAGGCAGCGCACGCTCGTCTTCGGATCGAGCAGCGTCAGCAGCCGCCGCTGCGAGTCGAAGGCGATCAGCCCGCGCAGCGTGCCGGTCGGCCTCCCCTCGGCGTCGAGCTCGACGCCCTCCGTGCGCGGGTCGAGGTCGAGGAAGCGGATCGCGTTCGAGTTGACGGCGCAGGAGTGGCCGTTGTTGTGGAAGATCCAGAGGATGTGGTCGGGCGCGGCCTCGTCCATCTCGGCCAGCGTCGGGTAGCGGTGCTCGGCCATGCGCGTGTCCAAGAAGCCGCGCGCCATCAGCAGCGAGCCGCGCGGCGATTCGGCGGCCAGCGCCCGGATCTTCGCCATCACCTCGGGGAGGCTGCGGCAGGGGCGCAGGTCGAGCATCTGCTCGACCAGGCCCGAGCGCCAGAAGTGGACGTGCGAGTCGATCAGGCCGGGCAGCACCGCCCGGCCGCCCGCGTCGAACCGCCGCACCCCGACCGCCTTCGCCAGCACATCGGCGGCCGAGCCGACCGCCGCGATCCGCCCGTCGCGCACCAGCACCGCCTCGGCCGCCGGGTTGGCCGGGTCGAGCGTGCGCACGCGCGCGTTGTGGATCACCAGATCGCTCAATGCAGTGTCCTCCCACCGTCGACCGGCGCCGCGATGCCGGTGATGTAGGACGCCTCGTCCGAGGCGAGGAACAGCGCCAGGTTCGCCACCTCGTCGGCGGTGCCGTAGCGGCCGAGCGGGTAGAGCTTCTCGGTCTCGCGCCGGGTCGTCTCGGGGTCGGGGTAGAGCCGCTCCATCGCCCGCGGCATCGGCGTATCGATGATGCCGGGGCAGATCGCGATCGCCCTGACACGATCGCGCGCGTGCTCGAGCGCGATGCTCTTGGTCAGCAGGATCACCCCGGCCTTGGTGGCCGCGTAGACCGAGAGCCCGGCGCGCGGCACCAGCCCCGCGCCCGAGGCGGTGGTCAAGAGCACTCCGCCACCCGCCCGCCGCAGCGCCGGGAGGGCGGCGCGGGCGCAGTGGTAGGCGGCCTTGAGGTTGACCGCGACCAGGTGGTCGAACGTCGCCTCGTCGGTCTCGAGGATGCCGCCGGCAAAGGTCGCGCCGGCGTTGCTGAACATGACGTCGAGCCGCCCGAATTCACGCTCCGCCAGCTCGACCGCCGCCTGCACGTCGGTCGCGCGCGTCACGTCGCCCCGCAGGAAGCGGCAGGCGGGCTGACCTCCCGTCTCGGCCGGAGCGAGCCGGCTCGCCTCCTCGGCGACCCGCTTACCGGCCGGGTCGATGTCGACCGCCACGACGCGCGCGCCCTCGGCGACGAAGCGGCGCGCGCTGGCGGCGCCGATGCCGGAGGCGGCGCCGGTGATGACCGCGACCTTGCCGGCGAGGCGGCCGGGCGGGTTAGAGCTCATCGCGCACCCGGTCGACCCAGGCGTCGCAGCGGCCGAACCAGACGTTGGGGTGGCCCTGCGCGTACCGAATGAAGCGCTCGAGCAGCGCGATCCGGGAGGGGCGGCCGATCACCTGCGGGTGCATCGCCAGCACGTAGCAGCCGCCCTCGGCGTAGAGGCCGTCGAACTCGGCCGACCAGTGCTCGAACACGGCCGAGGGCGGGAACATCACCCGCCCCGGCAGCCGCCCGCTGTAGAGGAAGAACGGCGCATCATCCAGCACCCAGGCGAACGGCAATTCGACCAGCCGCGTCCGCTCGCCGTTCACCACGTGCCGGTAGGGCGCATCGGCATCGAAGAAGTTGCTCGAGTAGTCGAAGCCGTATTCGAGGAGCAGGCGCAGCGTGTTCGGGCTGAACTCGGCGGCCGGCGAGCGGAAGCCACGCGGCCGTACGCCGACGAGCCGCTCGATCGCCGCGAGCCCCTGCTCGAACTCGCGCCGCTCATCGGCCTCGGGCGTGGTGTGGTCAAGCCAGGTGTGGGTGTGCGAGTGGTGGGCGATCTCGTGGCCGGCGTCGAAGACGGCGCGGATCGCGTCGGGGTAGCGCTCGGCAACCAGGCCGGGCACGAAGAAGGTCGCCCGGATGTCGTAGCGCGCGAGCAGCGCCAGGATGCGCGGCAGCCCGACGCGCGGCCCGTAGACGCCCTGCGAGAGCGCGACCGGCCGCTTCGCGTTGTCGGGGTCGCGCGCCGTCCAGAGCGTCTCCGCGTCGACGTCGAACGTGAGCAATACCGGAAACGGCTTGCCCTTGCTCGCTGCCTCCATCGCCCCCTTACCTCGTGTCGTTCGCTCGCGGTGCTAGGTGGTGATCTCGCGGGCCCAGCGCTCGGTCCAGGCGGGGAGGTTCTCGGCGACGGCGTCGATGTCCATCGCGATGAGCGCCGCGACGCTCGCCTCGCCGTAGGGCACGAGCT
>JBHOQZ010000323.1:0-1342 GCA_042408635.1 Chloroflexota bacterium | reverse complement strand
GTGCGTCGGGCCGGGGGCGCGGAGCGCCGCATCGCTCTGGCCGGAGCCCAGCGTCCCAACCCTCGCCGACGCTCTCGCCCTGCGGCGAGTGCAGGGTCGCGGCCAAACGGGCGGCGCCGCGCGACGCGGACGTGGATCAGGCTACCACGGCGCGAAAGCAGCAGCGGTGAGGTGGCTTACCCACTCCGCCCGGCCTCGGCGCCGAGCCGCGCCAGCCCTCCGGGCGGCCCACCTCGAGAAGCCCCGCTAGCCGCCGGAGGCCGCCACTAACCGCCGGACAGCTGCGCGGGCCCACCCGGCGGCCTTCGAGAAGCTGCCAACCCGCGCCGTGTCCACTGTCGACCCAGCGCCGAGCAGTGCCGACCCTCCTGGCAAGGCACAGGGTACATGCGAACGGCTGCCCGCAGGGGGCTACCAGGCGCCGCCATGGCGCGCTCGTGCGGCCGTCCAAGCGCGGGCACATGCGAACCGCCGCCCGAAGCTCCGTCCGGGCGGCGGTTCGCGTGTTCGCGGGGGTGTGAGGCTACCGGTTGGGGCGGCCGCCGCTCAGGGCGCCGCTCTGGCCCACACGCGCCGGGCCGTAGGCGCCCGCCGGGACGACCGGGCCGACGTACGGCGGCAACAGCACCACCGACGGGCCGGCATAGCCTGTGATCTGACCGACCTCGGGCTCGAGCCACTGCTGAACGTGATCGCGCATTGCGTTGCTCCTTTCTCGGGGTGAGACCGCCGCGGTCGCAGCGGTCGGCACTCGACATACTCCAGACGGAAGCATAGACCGGCCACTTCATAACGTCTGTCGGCACGCCGACCAGCCACGTGTCAGCGCCGCGACGTCCCCGACCGTCGGCCACGCGCGGCGGCTCGCCTCGGGGGCATACCAGGCCGCAGCGGCAGCTCTCCCGGTGGAAGGTTGACGTGTACAGGCTGCTTGCCTTGTGAGGCGCCGCGCCGAGCAACCGAACTCGAACGCGCCCACCGGCCCGAAGCGTGCGGTAGCGCTCGGGCCGGTGGGCGGTGGCCGGTGGAGGGGAGGTGTCCGGGCGGTGAGCGGGTGTGCTCTGTGCCGGCGTGTCGCCAGCGGGTCGTGGCCCTGGCTACGCGCCTGAGCTAGAATCCGGGGAGGGACGTCGACGACAGGCGCGCCGTGATTGCTGCCGGAGACGCTAGTGTGCCGCTCTCGCTTCCGTTTCCGCTGACCGCCCAGTCGATCGCCGGGTTGCTCATCGTCCTGACCACGCTCCTCCTGATCGTGACGCGGCCGCCACGGGTGACGGAGGCGCCCGCGGCCGTGCTGGGCGGGCTCCTGACGATCCTGGTCGGGCTGGTGACGCCTGCCGAG
>JBHOQZ010000238.1:0-3000 GCA_042408635.1 Chloroflexota bacterium | reverse complement strand
GTTTGGAAGACGAGCACGTCCGGCCGCGTTGCGAGGTCCAGGTAGGGCGACCGGGCGCCCAAGATGCCGGGCGCCTCGCGCTGGTGGGCGCCGCCCGGCGTCACGATGCTGCGCATGCGGACGCGGGCCGGGACGAAGCGCGCCATCGACGCCTCGACCCCCTCTGCTACCGGCACCATCTCGAAGAAGCCGGTGACGTTGGCCGCGATGGTGGGCACCGGGTTGGCGGGGTCGTGCGTGTAGCGCCGGGGCGGCTCCCCCACGGCGGGAGGCGCGTCGGTGAGCTGGCCGTCGGCACGCAGGTAGAGCGTCGTCGGCCGCGCCCGCGCGAGGGGCCAGCCACGCTCGGATCGCCAGCGGCCGCCGTGGTCGAGCCGGCCCTCGGCGTTGCGCCGGCCCCTGCCGCCGCCCATGACGAAGATCTGCACCGGCGGCTCGTCCTCGACCCCGGTCGGCCGGTCGCGCAGCCAGCGGTCGAACCAGCGTAGGCGCTCGGCGTTGTAGCGCGCGAGCCCCCAGGCCGAGTCGGGGCCGAAGTCGACGTCCCCGGCCCAGGTAAACCCCTCGCGCATGCTCTGGTGGGTCCAGGGCCCCATGACGAGCCGCTGCGGCGTCCGGTTCTGCCGCGCCATGGCGGCGTAGTAGGCGGTGGCGGCGGCCGAGTAGGGGTCGTACCAGCCACTGCTGTAGGTGCCGGGGACGTCCGCGTGCTCGGCGAAGTAGCGCTCGTAGTCGTTGAACTTTGCCGTCCAATACTCGTCGTAGGCGCCGCGCGTGTAGTAGTCGAGGGCAGTCTGCTCGAGGTTCGGCACGACCCGCAGCGGCGTGTGCCCCTTTTTGAACGGCGTCCGGTAGACCCACTCACGCAACTGCGCCATGCCGGCCCAGATGAGGGCCTGCGCGGCCGGGTCGTCGCGGATTTCGGGCGCGTCGTGCGCGTGGAGGAACTGCGCGCCGAACATGTGGAGCTGCATCGCCCCGCCCTCGCGCGCCTGGTGGGCGTAGCTGTTGATTGGCCCGACGTCCGGCCAGATGGCGCTCAGGTGCGGCGGGCGTTCGAGCGCGGCGGCGGTCTGGACCATCGCGCCGTGACTGCTGCCGGTCATCCCGACGCGCCCGTTCGACCAGGGCTGGCGCGCGATCCACTCAACCGTGTCGTGGCCGTCGAGACCGTCCTTGGGGGTGGCGGTGTGGAAGTACTCGCCCACTCCCTCGGAGTTGCCGCGGCCGCGCATGTCCTGCACCACGACAACGTAGCCGCGCGGCGTGAAGACGTTGCAGACGGGCTCGACCCAGAGCCACTCGGAGGCCTTGCCGTAGGAGGTGCGGCCGAGGATCGTCGGCAGGCGGCCGGGGATCGGCTCCCCGTCGACCGCCGGCCGGTAGATGTCGGCGGCCAGCCTGACTCCATCGCGCATGGGGATCATCACGTCCTTGGCGATGACCAGCGAGTACCGCGGCGTCGAGCCCTCCACGCTGCTGCTCCTTAGTAAGATTCGTCGTTCGCGCTAATGAGAACGCTACCGGTCCAGCCAGGCGTGCTCGTAGTGGGGCACCCAGTCGGCCTCGGCGTAGAAGCCCTTGAGCGCCTTCGCCTTGCCGTAGAGGCCGTGCTGCACATAGGGGAGCGGGCAGGCCGGATCGTCCTGCATCAGCGCCTGCGCCCGCTGGTAGAGGGCAGCGCGCTCGTTGCGGTCGATCAGCGTGCCGGCGCGGTCGAGGAGCGACTGCACCTCGCGGTTGCCGTAGTGGTTCCGGTTGAGCAGTCCCTCCTGAAACGTCTGGAAGTAGAAATAGGGGTCGCTGTAGCCGACGTTGCCGTTGGTGATAACGCGGGCGGGCCAGCGCTTCTGGTCGGCGGGGTTGAACACCGCCACCCAGGCCGGCAGGTCCAGCTTCTCGATCACCATGGGGATGCCGATCTCGGCCAGGCTCTGCTGGAGGATTTCCCCGACAACCACCCACTCCGGGTTGGCGGTCGAGATCGCCTGAAAGGTGAGCGTGCTGCTCTCGTTCACGCCGGCGGCGTTGAACAGCTCCTTCGCCCGCTTGAGGTCGTAGGACCGCTGCGGGAGGTTCGAATTGAACGCCCAGTTCTGCGGCGGGATCGGGTGGTCGTAGGGGTGCGCCTCGAACTGGCCGAAGAAGGCGACCTCGACGATCGTGTCGCGGTCGGTCGCGTAGGCGAGCGCCTGGCGGGCGCGTGGGTCGTTGAACGGAGGTTCGGCGTTGTCGATCATGAGCATCTGGACGACGGCGTGCTGCTTCGGCTTGTAGAGCTCGAGCCGGTCGCTGCGCAGCACCTCGGCGGCATCGCGCGTCGACATCTGCCAGATCGAATCGACCCCGCCCGTCTTGAGCGCCTGGACGAGCGCGGTCGCGTCCTTGAGCGTCTTGATGATCACGCGGTCGAGGTAGACGTGGTCGGCATCCCAGTAGTCGGGGTTGCGGTCCATCACGACGCGGTCGTCGGGCACGAACTCGGTCAGCTTGAATGGGCCGGTGCCGATCGCCTTCTGGTCGAGGTCGCCCACGTTCTCCCGCGCCACGATCTTGATTGGGGCGAGCGCGTCGAGCTGGGGCGCGAAGACGTTCTTGTTGACGAGCCTGACGGTGTAGTCGTCGACGACCTCGGCCCGGTCGTACTGGGGCAGCGAGAAGCCGCGCCAGCGCGACGCCGTCGCCGGGTCGGCGATCCGGTCGAAGGTGAAGCGCACGTCCTCGGCGGTCAGCTCACGGCCGTTGTGGAAGCGGACGCCGCGCCGGAGCTTGAAGACGTAGGTCGTGGGGTCGACCACCTCCCAGCTCTCGGCCAGGTCGGGCTGGACCTGCATGTTCTCGTCCATCTTCACCAGGCCGTTCCAGAGGCCGGCGTAGACGTTGCGGTCGTTGAGCAGCGGCACCTTGGCCGGGTCGAGGCCGGTGATGCTCTGGCCGGTGCCGAAGGTGTAGGTGCCGCCCCGGCGCGGCGTCTGCGGACTCGGAGCGGGCGCGGGCGTG
>JBHOQZ010000317.1:0-2731 GCA_042408635.1 Chloroflexota bacterium | reverse complement strand
GTGCGTGCCGCCCCCGACGGGACACCAGGCGGCGTAGCCACCCGGCTGCTGGAAGGTGTAGTCGAAGACGCCGGTGGTGCCCGAGACGACGTTGCCGGAGTGGACGTCGATGCCGTAGCCCGCGATCTCCATGTAGTGCGGGAAGCGGCCGGTGTTGCGCAGCGTGAAGCGAACTGGGACGCCGGCCGTCACCGTGATCACCTGCGGCCGGAACATCCACTCCTCCATGTCGACGGTGACCATCTGGGCATTGGCGGGGGCGGGGCTGGCGCCGGGCTGCGGCGCGGCCGCCGGCGGGGTGAAGGGGACCTGGCCCTGGGCGTTGGTGACGCGCAGCGTCCCCCACATCCCGCGCTCGAGGTGCCGCCCCATCCCGAACGAGCACCAGATCGCGTATCCGCCGGCCTGCTGGAAGGTGTAGGTGAGCTCACCCCGGCCGCCGCCGGGGATGTTCTCGCTCTTCACGTGGATGCCGTTGCCGCCGACCTCGAGGTTGTGCGGGAACTGGCCCGTGTTGCGCAGCACGAAGCGGACGGGGACGCCGGCCGTGACGGTGATCGTCTGCGGATTGATCGACCACTCCATCAGGTCGATCTCGACCACCTGCGGGTTCTGCTGCTCGATCGGGTTCGCCGAGGCGACCATGGCGGTCGCCAGCGCGCCGAGGCCGAGGACGACGAGCGCGAGTATGCCGACCAGGATCCGTTCGCTCTTCATGGCAGGACGCGATTCCCTCCTTCTCGCGTGTTGGGGCGGACAGATCACCGTGCCATAGGACTTCTACGGCGCCGGGTTACACGGCGGGAAGGGGGCGCAGCCAGCCCATGTGCCGCCGCTGGCACGTCGACGAGAGCGCCCCCGACTGCCGCCCCAGAGCCGCCGGGATTATAGGGTCGGCCGACCCCGGTCGCAATCTTCGGGCCGGGCTGCCGGCCACCGCATCAACGCGACGTCAACGAAAGTGGTGCACGGGTGCCTGGAGGATGCTGGAGGGGCGGGGTATAGTGCTTGCCAGGAGGGTCGTGGTTGGCAGGCCACGGAAAGGGCCTGGAGGGTGGGGGCAGACCGGGCGCGACCGTCGGGGCAGGGCGATGGTTTTCCGGTCCACCCTCCGGGCCCCCCCTTCTCCCCCGGCCAGAGGTCGGCACACCGGATCGAGGAGGCAAGCTGGCGATGCGCGTGCGACGGATCGCGCTGGCGCTGCTGGCGGCGTTTCCGCTGCTGATGTGGGTCACGGATGAGCCCGCCGAGGGCGCCGCGCCCACCACCATGAGCCGGGCCCAGGTGGGCCAGGTCGCGGTACCGGGCATGTGGTGGATCCCGCACGTTTCCCAGCTCGCGCAGCGTAGTGGCTTCGACTACATCCGCCTGGCCCGGCAGACCGCCTTCGCGAACCCCGCCGATTGCCCCATCTGTCCCACGCTGGCCGATCTGGCGAACGCCTCCACGCTGCCGGGCGGGCAGGGACTCTACCGATTGACGAACCAGGCGCCCGCAGCGAGCGGCGGTAGCCTCGCTTGCCCAACCGGCCAGCATCTCGTCGTGCTGCGCGGCGGCAGCTTCTGCGCGGCCTGGGTCCTCTGGGGTGGCTTCGTCGGCTACGAAACCGTGCTTGGTGCAGCCGGCTCTGCCTGGCAGCCAGCCCCGGCGGGACTGCCAACCGACCCCGAGCCGCCTGCCTCCGCCTGCGACGTCCAGCAGTGGTACCAGAGCCCGGACCGGAGCTGGGGCATCCACGTCGTCTGGCGCTCGATCGATGGAATGGCGCCAGGCGATCTAGCCGCGCGTACCGCACAGGGCTGGGCAGCCGAGACGGCCGACTGGGCACAGGGCTGCGGCAGCGGCGGCGCGGCCGCGCCGGCGAACTATCTGGTGCGCGCCAGCCTCTTCGGCCGGCTCCCCGCTGGCGTGCAGGCGCGCTAGACGCCCGGGCAAGACCTCCTGCCCGACGTTGTCCGGCCTGGCCGGCCGGACCGGGACCGACACCAGCCGTCGGTCCCGGTCTGATTCCGCCTGACCGGTCACCCCGTGCCGCGCCTGCACGCCGGGCGGCGTTGCCGCTGCGTGCTCCGAGGGGCCCCGCCTCCACGCGGCGCCGCGCCCCCGGCGATGCCGCCCGCCCGTGAACTCCGACCACCGGGCCGGGATTCCATGGGAGGCAGCGTCGGTGCGGCGTGGTACGGTTCTTGCGCCGCTCTTTTGTTGTCGATTTGTTCATCTCATCCGCGCCGCGCGGTAGGCAGCGCTACCACCGCCGACCGCGCGGGCGTGGTCCGGGACCGGGGTGCGGGCGTGCGGGCGCTGCCCGCCCCGGTGGGGAGCTGCCGCGACGTCGCGCGCAGCCACGGGGGTGGTGCGATGGTCGATGTGCGACCGCCTTCGCTGTCGAGACACGTCGAGGACGACCTGAAGCGGTTCCAGATCAGTGAGCCGGGCCGGGCCGGGCGCTGCCGGCGGCACCACTGGCGGATCGATCAGGTGGAGGAGGGGGGCGAAGCACGCGAACGCTGGACGTGCACCGTCTGCGGGCGCTCGCAATGGCGCGCGCTTCTCGCCAACCAGGTCGGGCGGCGCGAGCGCTTCTCGCGCTGGAGCACCCTCACCCCGGAGGACGTCTGGCCCGTCGACCCGACCAACCCGGACGACCCGTTCGCGCTGGCCTGAGCCGGCCCCGCCCGCCTGGCCCGCCGGCTCCGGCCGCCCGGCGCGGAGCGCGCGCGCTTCGGCGGGC
>JBHOQZ010000237.1:0-1388 GCA_042408635.1 Chloroflexota bacterium | reverse complement strand
TCTTGATGCTTCTTCTAAATCTATTGATTTTGCAAATTTTAAATCATCATAAGCATTTTTTATTCCTGAGAAAACAAATACTCTATCTTCAGGATTAAATTTATGATAAAGTTCTAACAAATATTTTGCAAGTGTTGTTTTCCCAACACCCTTTGCTCCTGTTATTATTATTACATCATTTTGTTTACTATCTTTTCTATTCTTACCAGGGAAGAAAAGTTTATAATTTTTTTTATTTAATGATCGCATTTGTTATATATATAATTATTACATAATAAATTTTACAATCTCATCAGGATGCAAATTTTTAGCAAATTCAAAAAATTCTTTATCATTTAAATCTTTAAATAATAGTCTCAAAATAACTATTTCACCACATTCATTTTCAGAAAGTTTCTTCTCAAGTTTCCCAATGCTATGATGAATTAAATAATTTTGTAAATCATAATGATTATAGGATGTATGAAATCCCATATTTCTTAATTCATGTAATAATTTCGATAAATAATGTTCAGGTGGATCTCTATTAAATGTATTATATATTTTGTTCCATTGACCGTCTGGATGAATTCCATATGGATCATAAAAATGTACTGTTTTTCCTTTTGTATAAATTAATGTCCAATGACCTAAATCTCCAGGATATCCAAAATATAATATCCAATTTGTTTTTGGAATGTCTTGAGGTTGAACATTTGCAAGTTCCTCATATCGTATTATTCTATATGGAATATCTAATTTATCTAAAATAGCTGCAATATCGAAATTTGAAAGAGCCATAATATATTAATTTTGTTATAAAAAAATATTATAAATATATATATAAATGAGTCTTGGATTATTGTCTACAATATTAAACATTCCTAGAGTTACATCAATTCAAACTCCAAATAATCAATTGTACTTATATCCTAACAAAGTAACATTTAATGTTAATGTATCACAAGGTGGTCAAACATTAACAGCTACATTTACTAGAATGGATCTTATGATAGGTAATATCATGTGGACCATATTTTATTCAACAAACTTTACTTCAACAGGAAATATGGGAACTGTTAATGTATCATATCCAGGTGTTCAAATATTTGATGCTGATTTTAGATTCTTTAGTAGTGATTTAAATATAGGTGTAAACTTTGTAAGTGGTGTTGCAATTCAATTTAATATTCCTTCAGCAACAAGCAATGCAAGAATTGTTATAGGTGTTTTTGGTGTTGACGTATCTACACAAAATTAAATATAAATATAAGTTTAATTTTTATTATAACAAATATAATATTTTTTTAAAGGAAAAAAATATTATCATATGATATATATATAGATGGCAGCCGGTCCTGTTTATTATAAAACAACTTTTCCACCAATTGATCTTGAAGAAAATGTTC
>JBHOQZ010000314.1:0-2559 GCA_042408635.1 Chloroflexota bacterium | reverse complement strand
GCCGACTACCCCGACGCCGACATGGGCCACTTCCCCATGCACCACGTGGTGCCGCGCCTGCTGGGCACACCCGGCGCCATCCGCACGCCCGCGCCGCGCCTGGGTGAGCACAACCGGGAGCTGCTGGCCGAGCTCGGCGTCGACGCGGCCGCCTACGACCGGCTCGTCGCCGAGGGCGTCGTCTGCGCCGAGGGCACGGCCTCCCCGTCTCCCCGGCTGCCCGAGGCCGAAGCGTAGCCTGTCGCGCGCGGGCGCGGGGGTGATGGAGTGGAAATCCAGCACAAGACCAGCTCGCCGTTTCCAGACGCGGTGCCGCCGGCCGATCCGCGCGAGCCGCGCGAGGCGTTCCACCGGGCGCGCGTGCCCGCCGTCTACCTCCACATCCCGTTCTGCCGCGCCATCTGCCCCTACTGCGACTTCAACACCTACGCCCGCAAGGAGCACCTGATCGGCGACTATGTTGCGGCGATGTTGCGCGAGATCGAGCTGTGGGGCGCGGCGGTGCGCCGGGCCGGGCGCGCGGTCGAGCGGCCCGTTCCCAGCATCTACCTCGGTGGCGGCACGCCGTCGCTCCTGCCGCCCGAGGCCGTGATGCGGCTGGTCGCGGCCGCCCGCGCCGTGGGTGGCCCGGCCGAGCGCCCGAGCCCGGCGGCCGATCCGGTCACCGAGGTGACGCTGGAGGCGAATCCGGGGACGGTCGATGAGGCGTACTTTCGAGCGGTCAGGGCGGCCGGCGTCAACCGGATCAGCCTGGGCGCGCAGACCTTCCAGGCGCGCGGCTTGAAGCGGCTCGGCCGCGGCCACGGTGTGGGCGGCACGGGGGCGGCGATCGAGGCGGCGCGTGGCGCCGGGATCGACAACCTGAGCCTGGACCTGATGTTCGGCTGGCCCGAGCAGACGGTGACCGAGTGGGCCGACGACCTCGAGCGCGCCGTGGCGCTCGCGCCCGAGCACGTCTCGCTCTACCCGCTCCAGGTCGAGGCGGGCACGCCGTTCGCGCGCCTGGCACGGCAGGGGCGGCTGCCGGTGCCGCCCGACGACACGGTGGCCGAGATGTACGAGCTGGCGCACGCGCGCTTCACAGCGGCCGGCTACCGCCATTACGAGATCTCGAGCTTCGCCCGGTGCGATCCCGCCCGGCCGGCGCGCGATTTCCGCTCGCGGCACAACCTGATCTACTGGTGGAACGCGGAGTACCTGGGGCTGGGCGCGGGCGCGCACGGCTTCGCGCTGGGGCGGCGCTGGGTCGACACGCGCCGGCCGGAGCGCTACCTCCGGCAGCTCCTGGCCGGGGAGCCGGTCGCCGAGGAAGTCGAGGTGATCGACCTGGGACGCGAGATGTCGGACACCGTCATCATGGGGCTGCGGTTGGATACGGGGATCGATCGGCGGGCATTCGCGGCGCGTTTCGGCCTGTCGCTCGATAGGTTGTACGGTAATGAAATTGCAATGCTGATGGAGGCGGGATTGCTGGAAGCAGGCGAGGAGACGATCCGATTGACGGTCGGCGGCCGGTTCGTGGCAAACGAGGTCTTTTTACGTTTCCTTAACGCGCCGACTGCTTGCTTCTAGCCCGTTTGTCTCTTGACATTGCTGTTATACTCGTGACAAGTTCGCGATGGGTGGGAGCGGCCGGGTTGCCGGTCGAGACGGCACCCCACCCACCGGGATCCCGCCGGTCGGCACCGGGTAGCCGGACGGGATCCCGCGCTCGCGAGCGCGGCGTCCCAACTGCTCTGGCAGGAGGCTCCCGTCGATGCTCGCACCAGCCCTCGCCCCGGCGCGCCACCTTCCCGTCACCCTGCGCGACGACGCCTGGCTTGTCGATCATGTCGAAGCGGTCTGGGATCAGTTCTTCGCCGACGTGCCCCAGGTCAACGAGGTCGAGATCGGGTGGTTGCGCCCGTGGAAGACCCGCCTCGGGTTGATCACGCTGCGTCACCCGAGCGACATCACCTTCATCGGCCTCAACTCCCTGCTGCGCCACCCGGACGTGCCCGAGGTCCTGCTGACCGTGACCGTGGCCCACGAGCTCGTCCACTACAGCCACGGCTTCGGATCGCCGCTCCCACGCCGCTACCGGCACCCGCACCTCGGCGGCGTCGTCGAGCGCGACCTCGAGCAGCGGGGCTTCGGTGCGATGGTCCTCGAATACGACCGCTGGATCGAGGCCCACTGGTGGGATCTCTACGCCGCCGAGGTCGGCCGCTTCCGCGCCATCACCCGGCACCGGCCGGCGTTCAGCCGCCAGGGTACCCCGATCCGCCGGGGCGAACCCGCCCCGCCCGTCCTCCGGCTCGCCGGAGAGCGGTAGTCCCCAACCCGGCTGCCCGACGATCCCGCGCGGCCTACCGTCGGCATGGGCCGCACCAGGGCCATGCCGACCGCCTCGGCTCACGGGGCGGGTCGCGCCGGCTCGGGCAGCGCGGGCGGCTGGCGCCTTCGACGCGGCCGGCAGCCAGCGGCGCCGGCGGAGCACCACACCAGGGCTGAGAAGCTGGCCGGCGCCGCTCGCACCGGCTGCGGCGCCTGGGTGGGCAGCCGAGTCCCCGTTCAGCG
>JBHOQZ010000312.1:0-1459 GCA_042408635.1 Chloroflexota bacterium | reverse complement strand
ACCTTGAACGAGAGCTCGGTGAGCACGCCCAACGTCCCGAGCGCGCCGATCATCAGCTTCGGGATCTCGTAGCCCGCGACGTTCTTCACCACGCGCGCGCCGGCGCGGACGACCTCGCCGTTCGGTTCGGCGAAGCGCACGCCGAGCAGCAGATCGCGCGCCGAGCCGTACCCCGTGCGCAGCGGACCGCTGGCGTTGGTGGCGATGGCGCCACCGAGCGTCGCCTGCTCCGGCAGCGGCGCCTCCAGCGGCAGGAACTGGCCGTGCTCGGCCAGCAGCCGATCCAACTCGCCCAGCGTCAGCCCCGCCTGCACCGTCACCGTCAGGTCCGCCGGCTCGTACTGGACCACCTGGTTGAGGCGCGTGGTGGCGACCGCCAGGTCGACCCGGTCAGGCGGACCGCCGAGATCGAGCGCCGTCCCGCCGCCGACCGGCACCACCGCGCGGCCGTGCCGCGCGGCCAGGGCCAGCAGGCGGGCGATCTCGCTCTCGTCGGCCGGGTAGGCCAGGAGCGGTGGGCGCATGCCATCGATGGCGAGGTCGGGCGCGGTCTCGAGGTGCGCGGCGCCGACGAGCGCCGCGACCTCGCGCGCGAACGCCGTGGTGGCCGAATCGAGCGTTGCCCCTTCGATCATCCCCGTCTCCCCCGGTAGACGAGCACCCGCTCGTTCTCGTCCAGACCACCCAGCACCTCGGCCCAGTCGTCGGTGACCAGCCCGATCCGGATGTCGCGCGGCGTTGCGCGCGAGGCCGACCAGACGTCGACCGTGCGCGTGCTGCCCTCGCCGCGCAGCGCGCTCGTCGGCACGAGTAGCGCGCGCTCGCGCAGCAGAATCGTGCCCTGCACCGACGCCTGCATCCCCACCCGGATCGACTCGCTCGGATTGAGAAACGCGAAGCTGACCGGGAAGGTGCCATCGTCGGCGGCGAACTGCGGCAGCGCCGCCACCCGCCCGGCGAAGGCGCTGCCCGGCAGGAGATCGAGCGAGATCGTCGCCTCCTGGCCGAGCTGGAGGCTACCGGCGATCGAGGCCGGCAGGTTGGCGACGACCCGCAACTCGCGCACGTCGGCCAGCGTCAGGAACGGCCCGCTCACCAGCGCGCCGCGACCCGCATCGACCGAGGCGACGACGCCGTCGAACGGCGCCACGAGGATCGAGCCGAGCAGCGCGAGCTGTGCCAGGTCGAGCGCCGTTTCCGCCTGACGCACCTGCTCGTTGAGCTCACCCGTCTCCGCGCTGTCGACGCGCGCCTGGAGCGCGTCGGCCTGCGCCTTGGCCGCATCGTACTGGGACTGCGCCACGGCCAGCTCGGTCGGGCTCGGTCCGGCCTGGAGCGCATCGAGCCGCGCCGACGCCAGCGCCGCCGCGGCCTCGGCCGCCGAGAGCGCGCTCTCGGCCGCGCTCAGCTCGCCCGCCGCCCCGGCCGAGCGGAGGCGCTCGAGTGCCGACACCGCCGC
>JBHOQZ010000309.1:0-2159 GCA_042408635.1 Chloroflexota bacterium | reverse complement strand
CTGCTACCGCAACGCGCTCAAGGATCTGGAGGCCGGCTGGACGACGGTGCGCGACGCGGCCTGCCGCGACTTCGCCGATATCGGCGTGCGCGACGCGATCAACTCAGGGCAACTCGTCGGCCCGCGCATCTGGGCCTGCGGCCTGGGGATCACCTCGACCTCCGGCCACATGGATCGCGAGAAGTCGCTCGCGCCGGGCGTCCACTTGCCCGGTCTCTCGGCGGTCGCCGACAGCCCGGACGAGGCGCGGCGGGCGGTGCGCCAGAACCTGCGGTTCAACGTCGACTTCATCAAGTTCAACGCCACGCTCACCGAGCACGTGCGCCGCTACGGCGGCTACTGTGCGCCCGAGATGACGCGCGAGACGATGGTCGCGCTGATCGAGGAGGCGCACTGGCACGGCCGGCACGTCACCGCCCACTGCTACGGCGGGGACGGCGCCACCTGGGCGATCGAGTCGGGTATCGACGGTATCGAGCACGGCTTCTACCTCTCCGATGCCCAACTGGACGCCATGGCCGAGCGCGGCACCGTCCTCTGCCCGACGCTCAGCGTCGTCGGCCGCTTCCGTGAGCACGGCGCCGCCGCGCTGCCGCCCGGCGCCCCCCACCTGGAGGCGTGGCGGCAGAAGGCGATCGCCCACGCCTGGGAGACGGTGCGCCGCGCCCACGCCCGCGGCGTCAGGATCATCTGCGGCACCGACGCCGCCATGCCCTACGTGCGGCACGGCACCAACGCCTACGAGCTCGAGCTGCTGGTCGAGGCCGGGCTGTCGTCGACCGAGGCGCTGGTCGCGGCCACCGGCGGCGCGGCCGAGGCGCTCGACATCGAGGGCGTGGGTACGGTCACCCCGGGCGCCTACGCCGACCTGGTCCTGGTGGACGGCGACCCGCTCGCGGACGTGCGCGTGCTCCAGAACCTCGACCGCATTCCGCTCGTCATCAAGGGCGGGCAGATCGTCGCCGATCGCCGCCCGGCCAGCGTCGACGCCGCCGTCGCGCCCCGCTCGCTCGCGATCCCGCTGCCCCGCTGAGCCGGAGCTCCCGGCCGGGCTCACCACCCCCGCCCGTGTCCCGGCCTGCCCGCCGGCAGCACCGGTTGAGACGATGCACGGAGCCATGATCCGCCGGCGCAGCCGACGGCGTCGCCGGTCCACCTGCTGGTGGCACCGGGTGAGACTCCGCTGCTCACGGCAAGCTCAGGCCCGCGCCGCCGATCCCCGGCGTGGGGCACAGCGGTGCCGGGTGCGCACCGGCACCCGCGCGGCCGGCCATCAGTTCTGGCCCTGGGGCGGTCGGCGCCGGTGGCCGGGGCGGCCCAGGACGCCAACCGCGCGGGCGGCCATCAGCTCTGGCCCCGCGGCGGGGCGACCGGTCGCGGGTGCGGCGCCGGGTGCCATTAGGCCGGCTACTCCTCGCGCGCCTCTTCGAGGCTGAAGACGAGGCCGCAGTGCCCGCAGCGGTAACGCGCGCCCTCGTTCGACCCGGCCTGCCCGGTCAGCGGATCGACGCTGGTCACGATCTCCGGCTGCCGGACCTCGTGGCCGCACGCAGGACACCGCACCGGCTCGCTGATCCCCTCGCCACGCCTCTGTTCCATGTCGCGCCTGCCTCACTTCCTCCCAAAGCGTCCCGTCCCCATCGTACAGCGCAGGCGCGTGCCCCGTACCACGGCGCCGAACCGCGCGGCGCAGGCCGGCCAGGCGGGCACGGGTACGGTCGCCGTTCGGGTGGCCGGAGCACGGCCGCCGGAAACGAGCTACCGCACGCCTGCCCAGAGCGTCCGCCTGTCGCGGAGCGGATCGTCCACGACCGACGACTCCGTGTCGAAGCGCATGGTGGCCCGCCGCGCGAGGTCGTACCGCGGCCAGCCGGGGTCGCCGTCGGTCGCAAACGCCACCCAGGCGGCGTGCATGGCGTCGGCGAGCGGCTGCGGCGGGTTCGGCCCCATGAGCGGCCTGGTCGCGTTGCCCAGCGTGTCGAAGACGAAAGCGATCTCGAGCGCGTGGCACGCCCCGAGCCGTCCACCGAACTGCGGCGAGCGCCAGGCGAACTCGTACATATGGGTGGCCGGGCGGTGCCCGGTGTGTGCCTCGGCCAGCCGCAGGGCCGGGATGCGCCAGTACCAGTCGGTCATGATCGCCGCGAACAGGTCGCCGG
>JBHOQZ010000301.1:0-5074 GCA_042408635.1 Chloroflexota bacterium | reverse complement strand
GGCAGCCGCGGCCTCACCGGCGGCCGCAGCGTCGCCGGCGGCCGCCGCCTAGCCTGCCGCCGCGACCGGCCCGGTGCGCCTGACCGACAACAAGCTCGTGCTCGCAGTCCTCGTCGACATGTCCGGCATCTACGCCGACATCCAGGGCCGGGGTAGCGTGCGGGCCGTCGAGATGGCAGTCGATGACTTCAAGGCGAAGTACGGTGCCAACGCGCTGGGCGGCCCGATCGAGGTCATCAGCGCCGACCACCAGAACAACCCACAGCTCGGTAACTCAAAGGCGCAGGAGTTCTACGACCGCAACGGCGCCGATCTCATCCTTGGCGTCAACACCTCGTCGGTCGGTCTGGCGGTGGCGGGCGTCGCCAAAGAGAAGCGCAAGATGTACATCAACACCGGCGCCGCAACGAGCGAGTTGACCGGTCCCGCCTGCAACAAGTACACGTTCCACTACATCTACGACACCTACATGCTCGCCAACGGCACGGGCACCTGGGTGACGAAGAACCTTGGCAAGAAGTGGTACATCATCTACCCGAACTACGCCTACGGCCAGGACATGGACCGGCAGTTCCGGGCCGCGATCGAGAAGAACGGCGGCCAGGTGCTGGCCTCCGACGCGACGCCGTTCCCTAACGACGATTTCTCGACCTACCTGCTCAAGGCGCCAACGCTCAGCCCCGACATCCTCGGTATCATGCAGGCGGGCCAGGACATGGTCAACGTGGTCAAGCAGTTCAACGAGTTCAAACTGCGCGACCAGAAGGTGACGCCGGCGATCGGGCTGATGTTCGACAGCGACGTGGCGGCGCTGGGTCCCGACGCCTACGCGAGCACCGTCACCACCATCGGTACCTACTGGAACCTGGACCAGCAGACGCGCGCCTGGGCCGATCGCTTCCAGCAGGCGACCGGCACGCGGCCGACCTGGCTCCAGATGGGCGACTACTCGGCGGCCATGCAGTACCTCGAGGCCGTGCGTCGCGCCGGCACCGACGACGCCGACGCGGTCGTCAAGGCGCTCGAGGGCTACAAGTTCGAGGACTTCGCGATGCGCAATGCGCTGGTCCGCCCGGAGGATCACCGCGTGATCCATGACGTCTACCTCGTCCAGGTTAAGCCCGCCAGCGAAGTTACCCAACCGCTGGACTTCTTCAAAATCCTGGGCACGATCCCGGCCGGAGAGGCGTTCCGCTCCGTCGCCGAGGCGAAGGCCGCCGGCTGCAACATGCCGTCGTAGCATGGGTCGCCCGCCGGGCGAGCGTGCGCTGCCCGGCCCACGACGCTCCGCCCCGCTCCTCAGCCACGAGCGGGGCGGAGCGTCCCCGCCCGGGAAGAAGCGGCAGCCCGCCCGGTGGTGGTGGCAGCATCGGCGCGGACCGGGTCAGTCCCCCGCTCCCGGCCCCCTGCAGGCGCCGACAACATGCGGGAGGAGGAGGGAAGGCCGACGATGGAGAACCTGAATGTCCCGTACCTCTCACTCCAGGTGTTCAACGGGCTGGTGTTGGGCGCCTTCTACGCGCTGCTGTCGCTCGGCCTGGCCATCATTTTCGGCATGCTGCGGGTGGTGAACTTCGCCCACGGCGCGTTCTACATGCTGGGCGCGTTCGCCGCCTACGTGCTCGGCCTCTATGCGGGCCTCCCCTTCTGGGCGGCGCTGCTGATCGCCCCGGTGATCGTCGGCGTGCTCGGGATGGTCCTCGAGCGGACGCTGATCCGCCGCCTCTACAACGTCGATCCGCTCTACAACTTCCTGCTCACCTTCGGCGTGGCGCTCATCATTCAGGATGCGATGCGGCTGCGGTTTGGCGTCCAGGGTCAGCCCTACTCGCCGCGCGAGCTGGCGGGCGTCACCCAGATCCCGGGGCTGATCCCGTACCCCAACTCCCGCCTCTTCACGATCGCCTTCGCAATCGTCGTCTGCCTCGTCGTCTGGTATCTAATCGAGCGCACCCGGGTCGGGATGGTGGTGCGGGCGGCAACCGAGAAGCCGGCGCTAACGCGCGCGCTCGGCATCGACGTGGATCGCTGGGTGACGCCCGTGTTCGGCTTCGGGGTGGCGCTGGCGGCGCTGGCGGGCGTGCTGGCCGCGACCGGCCGCAACGTCTCGCCGCTGATGGGCGCGGACATCATCATCGTGGTGTTCGCGGTGGTGGTGATCGGCGGCCTCGGCTCGATCGTCGGAGCGATCGCGGCCGGGTTCGCGGTCGGCGTGATCACCTCGCTCGGCGCGGTCTTCTTCCCGCCGCTGGCCAATACGCTGGTGTTCATCCTGATGGCGCTGGTCTTGCTGGTGCGACCGGCGGGGCTGTTCGGCAGCCAGGAGGCGGTCTGAGGTGAACGGCAAGGGGACTCCGTTGCGCTGGGCGTTCTACCTCGGCGCGATCGCGGTCGCGCTCGTGCTGCCGCAGGTAATCTACCCGATCCTGGCGCTCGACATCCTGCTCTGGGGCCTATTCGCGGTCTCGCTCGACCTCTTGCTCGGCTTCGCCGGGCTGCTCTCGTTCGGCCACGCGATGTTCTGGGGCACCGCGGGCTACGCCGCCGGCTACTTCGCCAAGAACCTCGGTCTCGCCTTTCCGCTGGCCGTGCTGGTCGGCACGGTCGCCGCCGCGTTGCTGGCGGTGCCGATCGGCTACCTCTCGATCCGCCGCAAGGGCATCTACTTCTCGATGGTCACGCTCGCCTTCGCCCAGATGGTGTTCTACGTCATCAACGAGTGGCGCGACGTGACCGGCGGCGAGAACGGGCTGCAGAGCATCCCGCGCGTCTCGCCGATCCCGGGTGTGAGCCTCTCGGAGCCCGCAGCGTTCTACTATGCCGCGCTGCCGTTCCTCCTCTTCGGCTTCTGGCTCGCCTACCGAATCGTCCACTCGCCGTTCGGGCACGTGCTGGTGGCGCTGCGCGACAACGAGGCCCGCGCCCAGGCGCTCGGCTACCCGACCCAGCGCTACAAGCTGCTCGGGTTCGTGCTCTCGGCCACGCTGGCCGGGCTGGCCGGCTCGATCCAGGCGATCGGCCACGGCTTCATCGCGCTCGAGAGCGTCCACTGGTCGGCGTCGGGCAACGTGGTGGTGATGACGATTCTGGGCGGGATCGGCACGCTCTGGGGACCGATCGTGGGCGCGGCATTCGTGCTGCTGCTGCGCGACTGGCTCTCGACCTCGCCGTTGGCCGAGGGGCCCGGCGTCGTCACCGGCATCATCTTCGTGCTGGTGGTGCTCAGCTTCCGTCGCGGCATCTGGGGCACCGCCCAGCGCTGGCTGCAGAGCCGCCAGCCGGCAACGCCGCCGCGGCCGGCGCCGGCCGATGCACCGCAACCCGAAGGCGCCGCACCCGCCTCCGCCCGCCCCGAGGCTGACTGACCAGGCGTCTGGACGCCCTAGGCGTGTGGGCGGCTGATGGAGGCCGCAGCCGCCCGGATGGTCCGTTGTGGTTGGCGAGTTGCAGACCGCGCGTAGGAACGACGGCCGGCCCAAGCCGGGGCGAGGCGCGGCGGCCTGCGGCGCGGGTGCTGCCCTTGCCCGACTAACGCGGCGGCTATTGAGGCTCGTCGTCGGGCAGCGGCACGTCGGGCAGCGGGCGGCAGACCTCGACGACCCGGCAGGTGAAGCCGGGCAGCAAGGGGGACGCGAGCGCGTCGTCGGCGTAGAGCGTCGCGGCCAGGTACAGGTGCGCCTCGGCACGCCGGTAGACCTGCACGCTGATCGCACGCACGTCGACGATCCAGTACTCGCGCACGCCCTGCCGATCGTAGAGCTCGAGCTTGAGGTCCCGGTCGCGCCGCTCGTTCGAGGCTCCCGGTGAGAGGAACTCGATCACCAGGTCGGGGGCAGCGCGGAGCCTGCCTCGCTCCCCCAGCACGTGGGGCATGCGCTCACGGCTGATCCAGACGACGTCGGGAGCGACGGCCGAGTCCTCGGAGAAGACGATGCCCGGGCCGGCCACCGTCACACCGAGGCCGGCGCGCCGGTCCCACGCGGTGAGGAAGAAGAGGCTGGCTGAAACGGCAAGCTGGTGTTCGAAGCTCGGTTGACAAGACACGTACAGCTCCCCGTCGATGAGCTCGTAGCGCGTGCCGTCCAGCGAGGCGGGCATGAGGTCTAGATGGCGGAGGGTGAACGGCCCTTTGGGCCGCGTGTGCGTGGTCATCCGTCTGGCTCCCGTGGTGTGGCGCCGGTTTCCCTGATGGCAGTATAGTCGGCCGAGGTGGTTCAGCGGGCCCGCTCGGCGCCTTCAGATCACACGGCATGCTGAGATTGTTAACCCCCCTGCGGTGGGGCGGTGTCGTTGAAACGCCGGCGGGGGCGGCCTATAATGCGCCGGGCCGCGCGCGGACGGGCGCCGGTGCCGCCCACCCACCTTCGGCGGGCACCCGCGCGCTGGCGCGAGGATCAGGGACAGGTATGCCGGTCATCAGCTTTCGACGGGTCTCGAAGCGCTTCGTCATCCACCACAATCGCCCCCGCGCCTTCCAAGACGTGATCGTCAACCTCCTCAAGCGCGACGGTGAGCGCGAGGAGTTCTGGGCGCTGCGCGACGTGAGCTTCGACATCGAGCAGGGCGAGACGGTCGGCATCATCGGCCAGAACGGCTCGGGCAAGAGCACCGCCCTGAAGCTCATGACACGCATCCTCGAGCCAACCTGGGGCGAGGTAGCGGTCAAAGGCAAGGTCTCGGCGCTCCTCGAGCTGGGCGCCGGCTTCCACCCCGAGCTGACCGGCCGCGAGAACGTCTACCTCAACGCCTCGATCCTCAACCTCGCCCGCGGCGAGATGGACCGGCGCTTCGACGAGATCGTCGAGTTCGCCGAACTGGCCGACCGCATCGACACCCCCCTCAAACACTACTCGACCGGCATGCAGATGCGCCTCGCCTTCGCCGTGGCGGTCAACGTCGACCCCGACATCCTGCTGATCGACGAGGTGCTGGCGGTGGGCGACGAGGCCTTCCAGCAGAAGTGCCTGGAGCGGCTTGCCTCGTTCAAGAAGCGCCGCAAGACGATCGTGCTCGTCTCCCACGACCTCGGCGCCGTGCGCAACCTCTGCCCCAAGGCGATCTGGCTCGACGCCGG
>JBHOQZ010000295.1:0-1119 GCA_042408635.1 Chloroflexota bacterium | reverse complement strand
CACGCGCGCCAGCTCCGCCGGCTCGACCGGCCGCTCGGCCACGAACAGGATCGCCTCGAGCACGGCCTCGAGCGCGCCGTCGCCGGCCTCGCCCGCGGCCGCCGCGTCCGCCGGGGGTGCCACCTCGTCCACCATCCCCGGTGCCGTGGCTGCCTCTCCGCGCGCGGCCGAGGGCGATCCGACCCCGGCTCTGCCGACCGCGGCCGCCGGAGCCGCCACCTCGTTTGGCGGACGCGGTGCATCGGGCGTCCCCGCGTCCGCCCGCGCGAGCGGGCCGGCGGCCGCTTCATCGACCGCGGCCGCCGACTCCGCCCCGGCGCGTTCCGCGGGAGTGGGTGATGCCGCAGAGGCGAGCGGTGCCGTCGCCGGCCGGGGTTCGGTGGGCGCCACGCGGACTACCGGACCTCGAAGATCACCTGCTGCTCCCCGCGCCGACCGTCGGCGCTCGAGACGAGCAGGTCGGCGCGCCAGCCACCCGGCTTGTCCAGGTGGGTGCGCACAACCCAGACGCCGCCCTCGGCGTCGGGCTCGAAGGTGGCGGGCAGGTCGTCGCCCAGCGCGTAGGTGGCGCCGATGATGCGCAGGAGGCGCACCTTGACGCGCGCGTCGGGCGGCAGCGGCGCCTCCGGCGGTGTGAGCAGCCGGAAGGCGACCTCGCTCGCCCCCCCTGCCCTCAGGTGCGACCGGGCGGCCGCCAAGCCCGGCTGGTATTCGATCTTCCGCTGCCGACTTGTGTAGTAGGGGATGTAGACTGAGCCATCGCCGGCGGCACGAAACGCGACAAAGAGCCCACTGAGCATCACGATGGCGATAGCGAGGGCCGCAAACAACCAGCACCGGGAGCCAGCGTGCACCGGCTCACCCCGTTTCAACCACAGCTTTCCTCTCGGCGCTCATCGTACCAGGCCCGCTCATCGTACCAGGCCCAAGATACTATGGTCCAGCCCCGCCATGCGGGGCTGGACATTCGTTTAAGGTGTGGCTCGCCAGGGTAATGAGAGGGCTCCAGCCTGGCCGGGCGCGTCGCTCAAGCGCCCGGCCAATTGTTTCTCGCGCGGCCCGGACGGAATGGAACGGTCGCCTCGGCTAGCGGTAGTAGCCGAGCACGTCGATGAGCAC
>JBHOQZ010000293.1:0-3215 GCA_042408635.1 Chloroflexota bacterium | reverse complement strand
CTGCTCCATGCCCGGCCCGCCGACGATCATCGGCCGCACCGAGGCCGAGGGAAACAGCGCCGCACCCGCCAGCGGGTACCCGGGCACGGAGCAGCTCGAGCTGCCGCAGGAGCCGGAGATCCAGCGGCGGGTGCGGCTGATGGACAGCGTGCTCAACGTGGCGCCGCGCGGGCCGGGTCCGGGGATGAGCACCACGCCGCTGACGTTCGTCGGCTTCACGCGCGCGCCGGTCGGCCAGAACCTGCCGCGTGCGCAACGCCGGGTACCCGCCGGTGGCGGGTGGGACAACCCGCTCTACACGCTCACGCTGCTCCAGCAGCCGCTGCGCCTCGAGCTGCCGCCCGGGCGGTTCACGATGCCGCCGGGGCTGGTGCCGGTCGAGCTGCTCAACACGACCAGCCGCAGCGGCGTGCCGCCGCTGCAGGTTGGCGTCCACATCTTCTATCAACTCGAGAGCGGCACGGCCGTCTACGGCTACCGACCACCGCTGCCCGCGGGCGCCCGCGCCGAGGCGCTGACGATCACGACCCGCCAGGTCGGCCCACCGGTGCCGGTCGGGCCGAGCCGGGGGGCGCCGGTCCAGCCGCCCGGCCCGAACACGCAGCCGACGGCGGCCGATCCCGGCGTCTTCAGCCTCTACAACTGGAAGACGGGCGCCTGGGAGCCGCTGCCGGCCGGCGACGAGCTGACGCGGGTGGCGGACGCGGGCAGGTACATCTCGCCCGACGGGCAGATCCGCCTCCAGGTCACCGCGGAGACAGACAAGTACATCCGCTACCTGCTGCCCGAGGTCACGGTCGAGGGAGTGGTCGACTGATGATCGAGGTACGGGGCCTGAGCAAGCGCTACGGGCGGACGCGGGCGCTCGACGGGCTCGACCTGACCGTGCCGCCGGGCGCCATCTACGGCTTCATCGGTGAGAACGGCGCGGGCAAGACGACGACGATCCGGGCGCTGGCGACGCTCATGCTGCCCGACGCCGGCTCGGCGCGGATCGACGGGATCGACATCCTCCAGCGGCCGGACGAGGTGCGGCAGCTCGTCGGCTACATGCCGGACTTCTTCGGCGTCTACGACGACCTGAAGGTGGGCGAATACCTCGAGTTCTACGCGGCGCTGCACGGCATCCGCGGCGCGGCGGCCGCGGCGCTGCGCGCGAGCCTGCTCGAGCTGGTCGACCTTGGCCACAAGCGCGACGACTATGTCGAGGGGCTGTCGCGCGGCATGCAGCAGCGCCTCTGCCTGGCCCGCGCGCTCGTCCACGATCCGCAGGTTTTGTTGCTCGACGAGCCGGCCAGTGGCCTCGATCCGGTGGCGCGGGTCGAGATGCGCGAACTGCTCAAGGAGCTCGCCCGCATGGGCAAGACGATCCTCATTAGCTCGCACATCCTCTCGGAGCTGGCGGACCTCTGCACCCACGTCGGCATGGTGTCGGGCGGCCGGCTCGTGCGCGAGGGCACAGTCGACGAGCTGCTCTGGATCGCCGAGCGCCCGGGCTACGCCCTGCGCGTGCTGGGCGACCCGGCCACGGCGGCGGCGGTGCTCGAGCGGCTGCCGGGCGTCGGCGGGATCGTGGCCGATGAGACGGGGATCGAGTTCCACCCCGACGGCGGGGAGGCGGGCGCGGCGGCGGCGCTGGCGGCGGTGGTGGGCGCCGGGGTGGCGGTGACGCACTTCGCCCGGGTCGAGGGCAGCCTCGAAGAGACCTTCATCCGGCTGGCGCGCGGGCGCCACTCGGATCTCCAACCACCCGGGCTGGTGCCGCTCGGACCATCGCCCGAGAATCAGCGGGTGGATCCGAGGCGGGGGGAGCAGACGGCATGACGACGGTCAGCGCAGTCGACGAACACGCCGGCCCGCCGGCCCGCGATCCGGGGGCGAGCGCGACGGGTGCGGGCAGCAGACGGCAGCGGACGGGGCCGGAGACCCGCCGGCCAGGGCTGGGACGGGCGCCGCTGGCCGGGCTGGCGCTGGGTGGGAGCGGCCTGCTCGGCAAGGAGCTGCGCTCGCGCAGCCGGGGTTGGCGACCGGCCTGGCTGCTCACGGGCTACCTGCTCGTGCTGGCGGCGGCGGTGACGGGGTTCCTGACGCTCATCAGCCGCACCAGCGGCACGATCCCCCCGACGCTGGGCACCTGGCTCTACGCCTCGCTCGCGCTCGGCTCGGTGCTGCTGCTGGCGCTGATCACCCCGGCGCTGACGGCCGGCGCGATCAGCGGCGAGCGCGAGCGCAAGACGCTCGACCTGCTGCTGGTGACGCGCGCCTCGCCGCTCGGCATCGTGCTGGGCAAGCTCCTCGGCTCGCTGGCGACGGTGCTGTTCCTGCTGGTGGCGTCGCTGCCGGCGTTCACGCTGGTCTACCTCTTCGGGGGTGTGCCGCCGCTCTACGTCGGCATGGTGCTGGCGGTGGCGGCGGTGACAGCGGTGAGCTGCGCGGCGCTCGGCCTCTTCCTGAGCGCGGTGCTTAAGCGGACGCTGCTCGCCTCGGTGCTGGCCTACATGCTCGTTTTCGCGGTGGTGCTCGTGATCCCGTTCGTCTCGTGGATCTCGACCGCGGTGCAGGGCACGCCGTTCCAGGTGATGGCCTCCTCGCGCTACATGCCATCGCCCAACGCCGCGAACCAGTCGACGGTGCCGCCGCTCTACGTGACGATCAGCCCGCTGATATCGGCGCTCTCGGTGCTGCCGATGGGGCTGATGGGCGGCCAGCAGCTCACCACGGGGCCGATCTGGCAGAGCACCTACGTCGTCGGGCGCGATCCCGTCACGGGCACGCCGGAGCTCACGACGACCTGGGCGCCCTGGGTCTACCACTTCGCCTTCAGCGCGGTCGTCACCGCCGTCTGCCTGCTCGGGGCGGCGCTGGCCGTCAGCCCCATCAAGCCGTGGCAGCGCCTGCGCCGCTGGCGGAGGCGCCCATGAGCAGGGCGGAACCGCCGGGCGCGCATGGCCCGACCCCCGTGCTGGGACTGCGGGGCGCGCTCATGCGGGTTGCGAGCTTCCTTCGCTCGGCGTCGCCACCGGGCCGCCCGGGGGTGATGGAGGTTGTGGAATTAATGCGGGGATACGGTCGGCCGGCTGAAGACGGCGCGAAGGCAGGACGAGGCGGGCTGAAGCCGGGACTCCGCGGGATCGTCCCTTCTCGCGGGCTTCAGCCCGCCGACAATCACCCCCGCACTATTTCCGCACCTTGCATCACCCCCGGGCGGCCGCGCG
>JBHOQZ010000290.1:0-1134 GCA_042408635.1 Chloroflexota bacterium | reverse complement strand
CGCCTGCGTCGCGGTCGCGGCCGCTGGCTGCGTCGGCGCGGGCGACCCGGCCGCCGCCGGGGCCTGCGTCGGACTGGATACGCTGGCCGGCGCGCAGGCCGCCGCGATCACCGTGGTCGCAACGCTCACAGCGGCCAGCTCAAGAAAGCGTCGCCGATTGCTCACTCGCTGCATTGCCATCCTCAAAAGAATGTGATCGCCCCTGCTCGGGAAGCGCGCCCGAATCGCTCCAGGCGCGGCGCCCATGCCGGCATCGACCGGTCTATGCAGCGCGGCGCTCATCCCGAGAGCGGTGCCCATCCTATCACCGCTCCTGCCGCGCGTCAATGCCTCCCCCGGAGGATGGGCCTGCCCCGTCGGGCGCGAATTCTGGGAGGGGCCTGCCGCCTCTCCACGCGGCCGGCGGGGCTGGTGCGCCGGACCGGCCCCTTGCACGCGGCGGCCCTGCTGGCTACAATCAGGTAGCCGCGCCGGCAAGACTGCCGGCGCACCCGGACCGGGAGGCGGACCATGGACACCGCGCCGCTCTCGCGCAAGGAGGAGATCTGGCTCGCCTGCCGGCCGAAGACCTGCTGCGCGGCGGTCGTCATCCCCAGCGGCCGCGATATCTGGCGCATCGCGCGCGCCCTCGGGACGCCGCCGTGGTCCTTCCTCGCCTACTTCCCGACGCCGACGCCGCGCCGCGACGCCTTCATCCTTGATACGAGCGGCCGCCGCTTCCGGATCGCCCTTGCCAAACAGCCGAGCCGGCGGACCGCCACGCCGCCGCCCTGCATCTTCCTCCTGCGCACCGGCGCCGGCAGTCACCGCTGCGGCCTCGGCGCCAATCGCCCGCTCGCCTGCCAGGCCTTTCCCGCCCGGCTCGTCGGCGAGGTGCTCTGCCTGGACCCGCGCGGCTGTACCTGCCGTGCCTGGTCCCTGGCCGACGTGGACATCGCCCACGAGCGCGCCCTGGCGGCCCGCGGTCAGGCCGAGGCCGAGGAGTACATCGCGGTGGTCGAGGCCTGGAACCGCCGGGTAGCCGCGGGCGCGGCCGGCCCGCACCCTGATTTCATCGCCTACTGCGACTATCTCCTGCACACGTACGACGCGCTGGCCGCGGGCGATGAGGGGGGCCGCGCGTGAGCACGCCGC
>JBHOQZ010000289.1:0-7503 GCA_042408635.1 Chloroflexota bacterium | reverse complement strand
CGCCGGCCAATCCGGCGCCGTCGCTCCCGGTGGCGCCGGCCCCGGGCACGAGCGGCGGGTCGAGCGCCATGCCGCCGCCGATCGCCCCCTCGAACCCGGCGGCCCGACCGGGCCAGCAGGGGCCGAACGGCCCCAACCGCTGATCGCGCCGACGCCAGGCCCGAGCGGCGCGACCCGTCGAAGTCGTCGGCCGCCGCCTCCATCTCCTCGCGGCGTGGAGACCAGAGGCGCGACCCGGCCAACCTGAGCCGGGCCGCGCCGGCTCGTTCCCACGTTTGCCGCCCGCGCCGCCGCCCGCCGATGGCGATCTGCCGGCGTGAGCCCAGCCGGGGCCGTGTCGCGTAGAATCGCATGAGCTGCCCCCGCTGCCTGTGCTAGCGGATCGACCATGGCGGGGACGGCTCCAGGCCGGCACGAGGAACTTTTCGATGGCCAAGGTGTTGATCGTCGACGACGACGCGCATCGTCGACATGCTGCGGCGCACGCTGAGCTACGAGGGCTACCGCGTCGTCTGCGCGGCCGACGGGCAGCGCGCGCTGGCGCTGGTCGAGGCCGAGCGCCCCGACCTCATCCTGCTCGATTGGCTGCTTCCCGACCTCGACGGCGGGGATGGCAACGTGCTCGAGGTCTACATCAGCTACCTGCGGCAGAAGACCGAGGCCGGCGGGGAGCCGCGCCTGGTCCAGACCGTGCGCGGCGTCGGCTACACCATGCGCGAGGCGTAGCGCCAGCCCGGTGTGCTCGTGTCGATCCGGCTGCGCCTGTCGCTCCTCTACAGCGCCATCCTCGCCCTGCTCCTCTTCGCCTTCGGCGGCGTCTACCTGCTGGCCGAGCAGACGACGCGGGCGGCGCTCGAGGACGCGCTGGCCGACCAGGCCAGGTTGATGCTCGGCTTCCAGGAGTTCGCCATCAACCGGATCGTGCTGCCAGCCAGCCGGTTCGCCGCGCCCGAGACCTACGTCCAGACGCGCGACCTCGACGGCCGCGTCACCGACCGCACGAGCAACCTCACCGCCGCCGGCATCACGCTGCCGCTCGATCTGGAGGCGCTGCGGGCGGTGCGCGCCGGCGCCACGCGCGTCGAGACAGTGACGATCGGCGACAACCGGCTGCTGGTGCGCAGCGAGCCGGTGCGCATGCGCGAGCCGGGCGCTCGCGTGGTCGGCGTGGTCCAGGTGGCGCGGTCGCTCGCCGACTACGACCAGACGCTCGCGACGCTCGGCCGGCTCCTGGTCGCCTCCGGCGCGCTCGCCACGGTCGCGGCGTTTGCCGCAGGCTGGGCGCTCGCGGGCGCCGCCCTGCGCCCGATCGAGCGGATCACGAGCACCGCCCGCGCCCTCGGCCGCGAGCGCGATTTCAGCCGCCGCATCGCCTACCGGGGACCGGCCGACGAGGTCGGCCGGCTCGCGGCGACGCTCAACGGGATGCTCACTGACCTCCAGGCGGCCTACGAGCAGGCCGCGCATGCCCTCGACGTCCAGCGGCGGTTCGTGGCCGACGCCTCGCACGAGCTGCGCACCCCGCTGACCGCGCTCCGCGGCAACCTGGCGCTCTTCCAGCGTGAGCCGCCGATCGACGAGGCCGACCGTCGGGCGGTGCTGACCGACATGGTGGCCGAATCCGAGCGCCTCGGCCGCCTCGTGGGCAGCCTGCTCACGCTTGCGCGGGCCGACTCGGGCCGGCCGCCGCGTCGGGAGCCGCTCTCGCTCGCGCCAATCCTCGAGGAGGTCTGCCGCCAGGCCAGGCTGCTGGGCCCTGATCGCACGATCGCCTGCGAGGTAGCCGCCGCCCCGCTCCACGTCGTCGGCGACGCCGATGCCATCCGGCAGGTGCTGCTCATCCTGCTCGACAACGCGGTGACGTTCACGCCGCCCGGCGGCCGCATCGTGGTCTGCATTGCGTCGACCGAGGCTGGGGTGGCGATCCGGGTGGCGGACACCGGCCCCGGCATCGATCCAGCGAGTCTGCCACGCATCTTCGAGCGGTTCTTCCGGGGCGACCCCGCCCGCACGGGCGACGGCCTGGGGCTGGGACTGGCGATCGCCAAGGCACTGGTCGAGGCCCAGGGGGGAACGATCGCGGTCGAGAGCGAGGTCGGCCGGGGCAGCCGCTTCACCGTCACCCTGCCCACGGCCTGACGCTCTCAGCGATTTCTCTCGGCGGCGGCCGTCCGCGTCAGGCTCGCGATCAGGCTTCACCGTCACCCCGCCCGCGGCCCGAGGCTCTCAGCGATTTCTCAGCCATCTCTTGGCGTGCGCTCAGCCTGCCCACAGCGCCCGCTCAGGCTGAGCGCTTACGCTCGAGCTGTCCCGGCCGGGATGCGGGCGTGGGCGGGCAGCGCCTTCCTTTCCTCCACCCCCACTCCTCGTGCCCCCGCCCTGCCCGCGGCCCGGCAAACACCTGCACGCAGGAGAACGCGATGTCTACTGTCCCGGGCCAGTTCGCGACGCTCAGCTCGGAGCTGGCGCCGCCGCCGCAGCCACAGCCGCACCCACCGACGCTCGCCGAGCACATCCTGTTCGAGGTCAAGCGCCTCATCGTCGGGCAGGACCGTCTGCTGGAGCGCCTGCTCGTCGCGCTCCTGGCGCGCGGTCACGTGCTGATCGAGGGGGTGCCGGGGCTCGCCAAGACGGCGACCGTCAAGGCGCTGGCGACTGTCGTGGGCGGCACGTTCGGCCGGGTGCAGTTCACACCCGACCTGGTGCCGGCCGATCTGGTCGGCACGCGCATCTACAACGGCCGCACCGGCGAGTTCTCGACCGAGCTCGGGCCGATCTTCGTCAACCTCCTCCTCGCCGACGAGATCAACCGCGCCCCGGCCAAGGTGCAGTCGGCGCTGCTCGAGGTGATGCAGGAGCGCACCGTGACGATCGGCCGCGAGACGTTCAGTGTGCCCGACCCCTTCCTCGTGCTGGCGACGCAGAACCCGATCGAGTCGAACGGCACCTATCCGCTGCCCGAGGCGCAGCTCGACCGCTTCATGTTCAAGGTGCTGGTCGACTACCCGAGCTACGAGGACGAGCTGGTCGTGGTCGAGCGTGTCACGGGCGCGCCGATCGAGCTGCGCACGCTGATCCGGCCCGAGCGTCTGCGCGCCCTCCAGCGCGCCACCGACAAAGTCTACGTCGACGCGCGCGTGGTCGCCTACGCGGCCACCCTCACGGCCGCCACCCGCCGACCTGCCGACCACGGCCTGGCCCGGCTCGCGCCGGCGATCCGGTTCGGCGCAAGCCCGCGCGCCTCGATCAACCTGATCCTTGGCGCCCGTGCGCTCGCCTTTATTCGCGGCCGGCACTACGCGCTGCCGCGCGCCATGGCGGACCTGGCGCCCGAGGTGCTGCGCCACCGCCTGGTGCTCAGCTACGACGGCATGGCCGACGGCATTACGCCCGACACGATTGTCGCGGCGGTGCTCAACCGCTACCCGCCGCCGCGCATCGACCTGAGCGACCCCGATGTGGCGTAGGCTGCTGCGTCGCACGGACCCGCCGTCCGCGCCTGAGGTGCCGCCGTCGGCCGCGAGCGCGGGCGCGCCGGAGCGGCCCGACCGGGCGCTGCGCCGCGTCCACTGGTCGATCCTCCAGCCGCTCGCCACCTACCTCGGCGGTGAGGAGCGCTCGGGCCGGCGCGGCGCCGGGATCGAGCTGAGCGAGGTGCGCGAGTACCAGCCCGGCGACGACGTGCGCCGCATCGACTGGAACGTCACCGCGCGCGCCGACGTGCCTCCGTCCAAGAGGCGCAGGTCGAGCTGGCGCCCGATGTCTGGTTCCTCGTCGACGTCAGCCCGTCGATCGACTGGGGCACCGCCCGTCGGCTCAAGCGCGCGCACGCCGTCGAGTTCGTGGCGGTGGCGGGGAAGCTCCTGCGCCGGCGCGGCAACCGGATCGACGCGCTGTTCTTCGGCGAGCGGCCGAGCGCGGCCGTCCCGCCGCTCTCCGGCCGCGCTCACCTGTTCCGGCTGCTCGAGCGTGCCCGGGCCGAGGCCCGGCCCGACCGAGCCGGCGCGACCGACCTGGCCGCCGCCCTCGCCCGCGCCGAGGCGCTCATCCAGCGGCGGGCGCTGGTGATCGTCGTCTCCGATTTCCTGGCGCCAGAGGGCTGGGAGCCGCGGCTGCGGCGGCTGACGGCGCGCCTTGAGGTCGTGGCGGTGCGCCTGCTCGACCCGCGCGAGGTGGAGCTGCCGGACGTCGGCCTGCTCTGTGTCGAGGACCCGGAGACCGGCGCCCAACTGCTCGTGGACACGGCCGACCGGCGCCTGCGCGAGCGGTTCCGCGCCGCCGCGGCGGCGCAGCGGACGCGCCTCGAAGGGGTGTTCGCCGCCTGCGGCGTCGACCTGCTGACGCTCGGTACCGACGAGGATCTCTTGCCGGCGCTCATCCGCTTCTTTCACCGGCGGCGGCTGCGGGGGGCGGCCGCCCCCGGGCGGTCCGCGGTGGCGGCCGCCGCGCCGACCTTCCCCGCTGGAGTAGATGCGCGATGAGCTTTGAATGGCCGTTCCTGTTGTTCGGTTTGCTGCTGGTGCCCCTCGCGATCGCGGCGTACCTCCTGGCTCAACGGCGGCGGCGCACCTACGCGGTGCGCTTTACCAATCTCGCCCTGCTGGGCAGCGTGGTGGGGAAGAAGCCCGACCTCCGCCGGCATGTGCCGCCGCTCCTGTTCCTGCTCGGGCTGGCGGCTCTGCTGGTGAGCCTGGCCCGCCCCAGCGCGGTGATTGCGGTGCCGCGCGAGAACGCGACGGTGCTGCTGATGATCGATGTCTCGGGCTCGATGGCGGCCGACGACCTCAAGCCGAGCCGGATGGAGGCGGCGAAGTCGGCCGCCGAGAAGTTCGTCGCCAGCCTGCCAAAGGATGTCCAGGTCGGCGTCATCAGCTTCAACGCGTCGGCCCGGCTCAACGCACCGCTCGGGCGCGACCACGCGGCCGCCACGCGCGCCATCGCCTCGCTGACCGCCAACGGCGGCACCGCAATCGGGGATGGCCTCAGCCTCGCGCTGGATCAACTGGCACGGCGCCCGGCCGATCCGTCGGGCCAGCGCCCGCCGGGGCTGGTCGTCCTACTCTCAGATGGGCAGTCGACCGACGGCTCGCCGCCGTCCCGGGCCGCCGCCCGCGCCCAGGCCGAGGGCATCAAGGTCTTCACCGTCGGCATCGGCGAGCGCGGCGCGGCGCCGCGCCTGGGCGGGCGCGTCGTCGGGCTCGACGAGTCGACGCTGCGCAGCATCGCCGAGCAGACCGGCGGGCGCTACTTCTACGCCGCCGAGCGCGCTGAGCTCGAGGGGATCTACGCCGCGCTCGGCTCCCAGATCGGCTGGGTCGAGGAACGCACCGAGGTCACGGCGTTGTTCGGCGCGCTGAGCACGCTCCTCCTGGTTGCCGGTGGCCTGCTCGGGTTGCGCTGGACGCAGCAGTTCCCCTGAGCCCGGCACCGAGGGCAGCCCCGTCCGCGAGCCGGGTCAGGGCCCGGCGCTGACAACCTCGATCACGCGGCCGGTGCCGCCGCAGGTCGGGCAGGGGCGGTTGCCCTGCCGGCCGGTGCCGCCGCAATCGCGGCAGAGGTTCTCACCGGTGCCAGGCGTCCCGGGCGCCGCCTGGTCGCCCGGGTTCATGCCACCGCTGCCCACGGCCCGGCTCGGTTCCGGCGCGCCGCCTTCCGCTACCGGCGGGCACCGCTGGGCGGCACCGACCGCGCCGCGGCGTCTGGGCGGGGGCGCGTGCCGGCCCCGGTCTTGGGCGCCTCGGTCAGTCCCGACTCGTCGGTCGGGTCGAGCTGATCCTGCTTCATGACCTCTACCTCCCGTGCCTGTGGCAAACGCTCTGCACGCCTCGTGCCGCACCCCGAGCCGCGCAGCATCTACCCTCTTCGTCGCCGCCGCGCCACCGATCGTGTCGGTCGGCCGTGCCGGAGAGCCGGAGGCGCGGCGCCTGCCACCTCCGGGGGGCACAGATGACGTCCGGGCGCTACCATGAGGGGACAGGCGCCGCCAGCACGACGGCGCCAGGCGACGGGGTGTGGCCGGCCCGAGGCGGGTCCGGCGACCGGGCGAGGGGCAGGGTGAGTCGGCCAGGGGAACCCGCTGAGCAGACGCTCGCGACCGCCTTCGGACCCGCCCGGCTGCTGAGCGCCGGACGGCCGGGACGGCCCGCCATCGTGCTCGTCCACGGCTACGCGGCCACGGCGGACCAGTGGCGGCCGCTGATGGCCGCGCTGACCGACGAGTTCCACCTCGTCGCATTCGACCTGATCGGCTTCGGCGCCGCGCCCACTCCGCCCCCGCCCTACACCCTCGACCGCTGGGTCGGCCAGGTCGAGGACGTGCTGCATGCGCTCAACCTCCGGGGAGGTGGCGCGCCGATCTTCCTCGCCGGCCATTCGCTCGGCGGACTCGTGGCGGTCGAGGTGGCCCGCCAACACGCGCTGCGCTCCGACGGCGCCGCGATGGCATCGTCTCCCGCCTCCCGCGCCGGCGCGTCGGCAGACCTCAATTCCGGCATGAGCGCCTCCCAGCTACCCACCGCGCGGGACGCATTGCCGCCCGTCCGCGCCGCCTGCGCGAGCGCGGATGGGGGTCGATCGGTCCCCGTGGGCGGAGGCGGGTTGCGGGGCCTCGCGCTGATCAGTCCGTTCGGGATTCTGCCGCCGCTCATGGTCCAGGGCACGCGCGGACCGGCGCGGCACCTCGTGAACCCCCTTCGCTCACCCGAGGTGAGCCGGCTTGCCTTCCGCGCCCTGCGCGCCTCGCGCTCCGTGCTCGCCTGGCCGTTCGCCGCCAGCGCTTTCGGCCGGCCGCTCGCGGTGCCACCGGAGGCGGTAGCCGAGTGGCGCTGGCTGATCGGCCGTCCAGGCGCCGAGCACGCCCTGCTCGACGTGATCCAACGGCTCGAGCACCTCGAAACCGGTCTCGCGCCGGGCGAGCTCGAGCTGCCGACCGTCCTCCTCTGGGGTCGGCAGGACCGGCTCCTGCCGACCTCGCTGGCGCCCGCGTGGCGGGACCGGCTGCCCGCCGCCGAGGTGCGCCTGCTGGACGCCTGCGGCCACCTGCCGCACGTCGAGCGTACGGCCGAGGTGGCCGCCGCGCTGCGCCGCCTCGCGGCGGTCGGCATATGATGCGGCCGAGCCGCCACGAGGGCGCCGAGATGGACGTCGAGGCCGCGGTCCGCGCCATCCGCGAGGATAGGGCGAGGGGGGTGAGCGAGCTGGCGCGGGCAGCGGTGGAGGCGGTCGCGCTCGCCGCCCAGTGCGCTCCCCCGAACCCCGAGGCCCTGTCCCACGCCGTCCGGGACGCGGCGCGGGCGCTCGTGCTGTGCCGCCCGAGCATGGCGCCGATCGTCAACGCGGTGGCCGACTGCCTGTCGCGCCTGCCCGACCCGGCCGCGCCGACCGTCGAGGCAGTCGAGTCCGCGGTCCGCGAAACCGAGCAGGCGCTCGCCGCAGCACAGGCGGCGCTCGTCGCCCAGACGGCGGAGGCGGTGGCGGGCACGCGGCGCGTGGTCACGCTCAGCT
>JBHOQZ010000285.1:0-2498 GCA_042408635.1 Chloroflexota bacterium | reverse complement strand
TACCGGCGCTTCCTCGAGCGACGCGGCCGAGCGGCGCTCGCGGCGCTGCTGGACTTCGGCGGCGCCTACGGCGATTTTCTCCTGCGCGCCTGGGACGCGGGACGACGCGTCCGAGCTTTTCGAACGACGAATCTCCGGAGGAAGGGGGCGATCAGCCGCGGGGGATGGGTGAGCTCCAGGCACACCAGACGCCCTCCCGGCGTGAGCACCCGGGCCATCTCGCCGAAGCAGGCCGGCAGGTCTGCCACGTTGCGCAGGAGAAAGCCGTTCACCAGGGCGTCGAAGCTGGCGTCGGGGAAGGGGAGGTGGAGAGCGTCGCCGACGACGAGATCGACGCGCGGCCCGACGCCGGCCCGCCGACACTTCTCCCGGGCAACCCCGAGCATCCCCTCGACGAAGTCGACGCCGACGACCCGGCGCGGCCCCAGCCGGGCGAGCGCGAGGTCGCCGGTCCCGGTACCGAGGTCGAGGACGGTGCGGCCGCTGGGTGCGAGGGCGCGTGCCGCCGCCCGCCGCCAGCCGAGATCGAGGCCGAGCGTCATCACCCGATTCATTCGGTCGTAGCCCGCGACGAGGCGGGCAAACATCGCCTGCACACGCTCGGCTTTGGTCCGGCCCGGTACGCCGCGCGGCACGACGACGGGGGGATCGACCGGCCTCACCGGGCGGAGGCTCCGTCGTCCCCCTCGCCACTCGTGGGAGCGATCAGGAAGATCCAGACGTCCCAGACGATGTGGCTGAGGATGAGCGCGGGAAGGCGCCGCTGCGCCGCGTACTGGAGCCCCCAGAACAGCCCGGCGACCGTCGCCGCGCCGGTCAGGGTGAGGTTGCCCGAGCCAAGGTGCACCGCTCCGTAGCAGAGGGAGGCCGCCGCCGCCCCTCGGAACGCCCCGAACCGGCGCGCCAGCGTCTCCTGGAGCAGACCGCGCCAGAAGATCTCTTCGGCCGGGGCGATGATCGTCGCCAGTAAGAGGGCGATCAGCCAGCGGGGTGCCGCTCGACGAAGCTGGTAGATGCGGCCAATCTCGGCGCCGCCACCCGGCACGATTCGTCGCGCCAGGCGATCCCCCACCTGAAACACGAGGTACAGCCCGGCCGCGCTGAGCAGCGCTGTGCCGACATCAGGTCGCGTCGGCCGCAAGTGGCGCAGGTCGGGCCGGACGCGAAGGGCGTACGCGCCGAGCGTCCCGGCGACGAGGGACATGCGGGCCCAGAAGTTTCCCCACCGCGCTCGGAAAACCCAGGGAAAGAGCGCGGCAGCGAAGCTCAGGCAAAGCAGAGCTGCCGTCACGCCCAGCGCACCGCGGCCAGCGCCAGGCCGAGCGCCAGCAGCGCCCCGAACCACAGGTGCAGCCGCGCCGTCTTCAGGTCGATCATCGCGATCGCCCCCGGATGCCCGCTCGCTCCGAGCTCGGAGGCCTGGAGCACCGACACGAAGGCCGGCAGGCTGAGCAGCGCGAGGGTCGCCGCTACCGGCAGCGCCCCGAGGACCGCCGCGAGCGCCAGCGAGATGTAAGCCCCCACAAGGAGCCCCAGGTAGAGCGCATGGGCTCGCCGCGGGCCCAGGAGGGACGAGAGCGTGCTCGCGCCGAGACGAGCGTCCTCGGCGATGTCGCGCCACTCGTTGGCGTGCAGAATCGCGGCGACGAGCAGGCCAACGGGGATCGAGGCGACGATCGTCCGCGCCGAGAAGGCGCCCGCGATCGCGTAGTAGCTCCCGGCGACCATCAGCGGCCCCATCAGCACGAACACGAGGGGCACGCCGAGCGCGCGATATTTGTAGGCGAGAGGCGGCGCGGTGTAGGAATAGCCGCCGACGAGGCCGACCAGGCCGAGCAGCGCCAGCGGCCAGCCCCGCACGGAGATCAGGAGGAGACCAATCGCCGCGGCCAGGCCGAACGCCGTGAACGCGAGCGTGAAGCCTTCACGCTCGCTCACGATCCCTTTCAGAATGGCGTGGGAGGCACGCGGAGAAGCGATGCTGTCCGTTCCTTGCCGAACGTCGTAGATCTCGTTGATGACGTTTGTCCCTGCCTGGAGGCACACCCCTCCGAGCAGCGCCAGCAGGAATAGCCACCAGACAAATCGCCCGTCGATCGCGGCGAGCGCGCCGCCCACGGCGACCGGCACGACCGAGGCGGTGAAGCTGAAGGGACGGAGAATCTCGAACCAGGCGCTGGCTTTTCGCCGAACCCACCAGCCAACGCCCGGACCGGCCGCAGCTCCCTCCTCGACCGCTGCGGCCGCAGTACGATCAGGCGCCGGGGCCGCGGGGATCGTGGGGGCAGCGCCCGCTCGGCCGACGGCAACCGGCGCGCTCAGATTCCCGTAGGCGACGCCTGCCTCCAACACGCCGCGGATCTGAGCGTCTTCCTGCAAAACTGGCTGGAGGATCGGCAGGTCCAGACCTGCGTCGTGATAGGCGAGCGCTCGGCGCGCAACCTCCTCGGTGGTCCCACAGGCGAGGAAGGCGTCGAGCAGCTCGTCCGGGATCAGCT
>JBHOQZ010000284.1:0-24178 GCA_042408635.1 Chloroflexota bacterium | reverse complement strand
TCGCCAGCTTACCGCAAATCCACCCCACTTTGGGCAGGCTACCAGAGCGCCCGGCACGACAACTGTCGCGCAGCCGGCTCGCCTCGGCTCAAATGAGGGTGAGAAAGCGCGCCTCCGCGCCAGCGCCGCAACGGCTCGCGCGGACAAGAAAAAGCCCGTGGCGGGAGGCTGGGACCGCCACGGGCCGGAGGGTCGCTCGCACACCTGGCATTGTGCGAGCGTGGAGGGTGTCTGCTGAGCTGCCGCGCGCGGGTACACGCCCCGATGCGCGTTCTTGTTCCTCATGACGCATGGTGTCCGCGAAAAGTTCCACGCCGCGCGCCCTCGACGTGCTCCCACCCTGCGGGCGCCCCGGCCGCCGCGTGATCGCGCAGGCGCAGCCCCGCGCCCCGCCTAGGCTGGGGAGCGTGTACGGGGCGCGACCCGCGGTCGAGCGCCCGGCGAGGCTCAATCCTCCGCCGCGTCGAGCAGCCCGCGCGCCTCCACGACGTCCAGCGCCAGCGTCTTGTACCCCGTGCGCTCGAACAGCACGGTGAGGGCATCGGGCTCGACGCGCTGCACCTCGCCCTCGCCCCACTCGGCGTGGACGACGCGCTGCCCGATCCGGTACCGGCCGGTGGATGGTGCAGCCGGCTCGGGCCCGGCACCGACCGCGATCGCTTTCCGCTCGCGGAAGACGTCGTTGTCGCAGCGGTCGCAGTGCCTCGGCTCGTACTCCTCCCCGAAGTAGTTGAGAATGTAGCGCCGGCGGCAGTCGTCGGTCTCGGCGTAGCCGCGCACCATGTCGATGCGGCTGCGCTCGTAGGCGCGGCGCCGCTCCTCCGCCTCGAGCGAGAGGGTCTCGACGTCGATCTCCGGCCGGGTCAGGCGCCAGCGGCCGCGCCGCTCGGCGGCCACGCCGTGCTCGGCCAGCGTCTCCACCGCCCGCGCCACATCGCCACGCGAGAGACCCGACAGCGTCCGGAGCTGCGTGACCGAGGCGCTCGCCACCCCGCGCAGCGCCGCCACGGCGCGAGCCAGCTCCTCCCGCGTGAGCGTGCCGCCGCCGGAGAGCGCCGCCGAGCGCCCGGCGTCGGCCGGACGGTAGATCAGCGTGCAGCGGGCGAATTCGTCGTCGCGGCCGGCCCGGCCAGCCTCCTGGTAGTAGGCCTCGACGCTGGCTGGGATGTCGCGGTGGATGACGAAGCGCACGTCGGGCTTGTCGACCCCCATGCCGAAGGCGTTCGTCGCCACGATCACGCGCACCTCCCCCGACGCGAACGCCGCCTGGACGCGCTCACGGTCCGCCTTCCGCCGCTGGCCGTGGTAGAAGTCCGCCGCGATACCCCAGTCGTTGAGCCAGCGCGCCGTCTCGCGCGCCGCGGTGGTGGTCGCGGTGTAGATGATGCCGCTGCCGGCCATCGCGCGCGCGAACGCCTCACCCACCTCCGGGGGGTAGCCCTGCTCGGGGTGGAGCAACAGACGTTCGAGCACACCGCGATCCTCCGTCTCCTGCTCGACGCGGATCACCTCGAAGAAGAGGTTCGGCCGGTCGGTGCCGTGCACGACGAGCGCGGGATCGCGCAGGCCGAGCAGGTCGATGATGTCGCGCCGCACCCAGGGGGTGGCGGTGGCGGTGAGCGCCAGGATCGGCGGTCGGCCGAGCCGCTGCGCAGCCGTCCCGAGCGTCAGGTAGGAGGGGCGGAAGCTGTGTCCCCACTGTGAGACGCAGTGCGCCTCGTCGACGACGAACAGCGACACGGTGACGCCGCGTAGCGCGGCCATGAACTCCTCGTCGTCGAAGCGCTCGGGCGTCACGTAGAGCAGCGTCGCCGCCGCCTGCTCGACGCGCTCGAGCGTCTCCGCCTGCTCGCCGGCGCTCTGGAGACTGCTGACCAAATCGACGGCGACCCCGTGCTCCTCCATCGACGTCACCTGGTCGCGCATCAGCGCCAGGAGCGGCGACACGACCACCGTCACTCCGGGGAGCAACTGCGCCGTGAGCTGGTAGACCAGCGACTTGCCGGCCCCGGTGGGCAGGACCGCCAGCACATCGCGGCCGGCCAGGAGCTGGTGGATCGCCGTCTTCTGGCCCGGCCGAAACATCTCGAACCCGAACCGCCGGCGCAGCTCGCGCCGCAGATCAACTCCCATAACCCCACCCCTCCCGGCCGCGTAGCCCTGGCGCGGCGGAAGAGGCACAGGCAACCCGCGTGCCGCGCTGGGATCTGCCAGCCCCCTCTGGATCGAGTTCGGGTGCCAGCCCGAGTTCAGATGTCGTGACGCTGCGGGGAGCTGCTGATCACGCGCCGGCGGTCCTTGCCATGAGCTCGTCGGCAAGCTGGCCCGCATCAGTCTCGTCTGCCGCTTGCCGCTCTGGCACCTCCGAGGTTGTTTGCGGCGGCGCCTCGTCGGTCCGCGCCGCGGAGGCGGGGCGCTGAGCCAGCCCATAGGCGGTGCCGGCGACGATCGCAACCGTCCCCTGCATCACCAGCTAGCCGGGGAGCCTGATCCCGAAGGCGCGGTCGAGCGACAGCCGGCCCGGGCTGGTCAGGGCGAGCGCGCCCGCGCTCGCCACGTTGGTCACTGGCAGCTCCGCTCCGCCCTCGATGACCCAGATCGGCTTGCCCCAGCGCGCCTTGCCGATCGCCATGCATATCGGCGCCAGCATCGACAACGGCCCAAGCGGGCTGAAGAGGCCGAGCGCGGTGAGCACGCCGCCGCCGAACTCGCTCAGCCCGGCCAGGAGCGCCCAGTGTTCGCCCGGCCGCAGCGCCATCGACTCGAGCCAGCCGGTGGTGCCCTTGAGCCCGTAGCCGCCGAACCAGCCGAACAGCTTCTGCGCGCAGTGCCCGGCCAGCAGGCCGCCCGCCGCCCGCCGCAGGAGCAGCAGTCCCAGATCCTTCGTTACCTCGCGCCGGCGCCCGGCCTGGCGATCGCCCTGGTGGTGCACGCCTTCAACATGCTGGGCGACGCCGTGCGCGACGTGCTCGACCCGCGCCTGCGCGGGTCCCGCTAACCACCTGCCCGGTCCGCCTCCCGCGCCGGGCCGGGAGCAAACACGCAGAGGAGAGCTGAACCGATGGGAGAGACGCGCCGGCTAGCAGAGTTCGTCCACCGCACCGGCTACGCCGACCTGCCGCCGAGCGTGGTGGCGCGCGCCAAGGTCTACGTCCTGGATTGCCTCGCCTGCGGCTTCGTCGGCGCGCCGCACCTCTGGGCCGCCATCGTGGCCGACATGGTGAAGGGGTTCGGTGGATCGGGCGAGGTCTCGATGTTCACGCTCGACTGGCGCGCGCCGACCCCGCACGCAGCGCTCGTCAACGGCGTGATGATCGGCGGCTTCGAGTCCGAGCACGTCGGCCACGTCTCGCACCCCGCCGGCACCGTCTTCCCGGCGGCGCTCGCGGTCGCCGAGCGCGACCACGTCTCCGGCCGCGACTTCCTGACCGCGCTCGCGCTCGGCTACGAGGTCGTCTGCCGCATCGGCGAAGCCCAGACCGGCACCGTCGAGACCGAGCGCGGCTTCCACAACCCCGCCGCCAACGGCCCCTTCAGCGCGGCCGTCGCGACCGGCAAGCTCCTCGGCTTCGACGTGCCGACCCTGCTCAACGCGCTCGGCATCGCCGGCTCGCACTGCGGGGGGCTGACCGAGTACGCCTGGCAGGGCGAGATGACCAAGCGCCTCCACCTCGGCCGCGCCTCGCAGCTCGGGCTGGAGAGCGCGCTGCTGGCGCAGCGCGGCTTCACCGGCCCGCCGACGATCATCGAGGGGCGCTACGGCTACCTCAACGCCTTCTCGCCGACGCCCCACCCGGAGCGGCTGCTGGCCGGCCTGGGCGAGACCTGGCTGATGGAGACGCTCATCATTAAGCGCTACCCCTGCCACGTCACCTCGCAGGCGATCGTCGGCGCGATCCAGGCGCTCAAGGCGGCCGCGCCGATCGACCCGGCCGCCATCGAGCGCATCGAGATCCAGGGCTCGGGACACATGCTGCAGCGGCGGTTCCTGAACGCCGAGCCGACGAGCATGATGGGCGCGCAGTACAGCCTGATCTTCACCACCGCCGCCGCCTTCTGCCGGGACTTCGACGACCCCCTCACCTACGACGAATCGACGTTGAGCGACCCGCAGATCGGGCGCCTGGCGCGCCTCATCACCGTCTCGGAAGCTCCCGGCGCGGAGGGGCACGGCCACGGCCCGGCCCACGGCGCGACGCTTCTGGTGACGATCGGGGGGGAGACCCATCAGATCGAGGCGCCGGCGTTCCGTGGCTCGCTGGCGAACCCGGCCGACTTCGCCGACCTGGCCGACAAGCTCCGGCGCTACAGCCGCCACGCGCTGGATGACGCGCAGCAGGCGCGGCTCATCGGCCTGGTCGAGCGGCTGGACCAGCTGCCGGACGTCGCAGAACTCGCCCGCGCGCTGCGCGGGCGCCACGCGGAGGACCGCTAGCGTGAGCGACCACTCGCACGCGCACTCGGGCAAGCACACGCGCGCCATGGCGGAGTACATCGCCTCGGGCCGCCGCCAGGCGCTGCCGGCCGACGTCGTCGCGCGTATGAAGCTGCTGGTGCTGGACACGATCGGCTGCGGCCTGCTCGGCTCCGGGATGCCCTGGACGCAGCGGCTGATCGACACGCTGGATGCGACCGAGCAGCCCGGCCCCTCGCTGCTCTGGGGCAGCGATCGGCGGTTCGCGGCGAAGTCGGCGGCGCTCGTCAACGGCTCGGCCGTCCACGGCTTCGAGCTCGACGACGTCGGCGCGGCTGGGCACCATGGCTCGGTGACGCTCACCTCGGCGCTGGCGCTGGCCGAGGCCGGCCACCCCATCTCCGGCCGCCAGCTGATCGCCTCGATGGTGACGGGCATCGAAATCCACGCGCGCATCGCCGAGTGCGTCGGGCGCGTGCCGCACGTTGTCTGCGGCTTCCACGGGCCGGGGCTGTTCGGCACGTTCGCCGCGATGGCGACCTCCTGCTGCGTGCTCGACCTCTCGGCCGATCAGGCGGTCCACGCGCTCGGCCACGCGGCGCAGCAGACCGGCGGGCTGATGGGCACCCACCACGGCGGCATGGGCAAGCGGCTGCTGGCCGGCAAGGCGGCGCACTCGGGCGTCTTCTCGGCCGAGCTGGCCGCCCACGGCTTCACGAACGTCGACAACATCTTCGAGTGCGGCTACGGCAGCTTCCCCTCGGCCTTTTCCGGCGCACGCGACACCTTCGACCTGAACAAGCTGGACCACGGCTTCGGGGAAGTCTGGCTGTCGCGCGGCGTCAACTTCAAGGTCTGGGCCTGCCGGGTGCCGATCCACCCCTCGCTCGAGGCGATCAAGGCGCTGCGGCGCGAGCATCCGCTCGACCCGGCCGAGATCGCACAGGTGCGCGTGGCGCTGCCGGAGGGCTCGTACCGGTCGGTGGGCTTCCCGTACCAGCCGACGACGATCACCTCGGCGCAGCTCAACCTCCAATACTGCCTGGCGATCATGCTGCTCGAGAACGACGTCTTCGTGGAGCAGTTCACGGAGGAGAAGATCAAGTCGCCGGCGGTGCTCGACCTCATCCGGCGGATCGAGGTTGTCTACGATCCCAGCCTCGACCACGCGCCTGGCGGCACGATCAGCCGCGAGACCCGCATCGTGGTGACGCTGCGGGACGGGCGCGAACTGGCCGCCACCGGCGTCACCCGCGGCACCACGGAGGACGACGCGGTCAGCCGCGAGGAGATCATCGCCAAGTTCCGCAAGACGAGCCGGGGCGCCCTCGACGAGGCGGCCGCCGACCGCCTGATCGCGCTCTGCGACCGCCTGGACGAGCTGACGGACGCCCGCGAGCTGCTCACCCTGATGCCCGCCGCCCGCTAGCCCGGATCTCGACCGTTCGACTCGCACACCCTACCCTGCGGGGGTTTCCGGGTGATCTGCGCCGGGACTACATCTGGAGCTCGACGGCTCGACTTCCACACCCTACCCTGCTGCTCCGGGCGGCGGGCGGAGAGGAGCAACCTGACGAGGGCGACCCGCCATCGCGGCACGACCACACGCGCCCGCGGAGATGCCGTGACCTGGTTGGTCATCGCCCACGGCCTCGACCCGGCCGAACTTGCCCGGCTGCTGCAGCACCCGTGACCCGACGCGGTGAGGTGTGGGACGTGCGTCTCGACCCGGTCAGGGGCTCCGAGCCGGTAGGAGAGCCACCGGCGGCGCCGCACTGTTGAATGCGCTGGGAAGCGGGACAGCTTCCCACGATCGATGTACTCGACCGAAAGCCCCGCTTCTTGTGCGTGAAGTGGGGCTTTCTCGTGGGTGGGGGAGAAGGGACTCGAACCCTTACGCCTTGCGGCACGTGATCCTAAGTCACGCTCGTCTGCCAGTTCCGACACTCCCCCGCGCCCGGGTATTGTATCCTGTTGCCGGGGGTCAGCCAAGCCGCGATCCCGTTGCCAGGAAGCGGCCGGGCCGCGCGGCTCGCCACCCGCGGCGCCCCCCGTGTCGATGCGACACGCTGCCCACCGACGAGAGGCTCCACCATGGCTACCACGCTCCTAGGCCCGGTTACACTCGAATCCGGCGACCACCTCGCGCGCGCCGAGTTCCACCGGCGCTACCTGGCTCGGCCCGACATCGCCAAAGCCGAGCTCATACAGGGGGTCGTCTACGTGGCCTCCCCGGTGCGACACAATCGGCACGGCCGGCAACATGGTCTCGTCGCGCTCTGGCTCGGCACCTACGCCGCGGCCACGTCCGATGTCGAACTGAGCCTGGACGCCACACTGATCCTCGGCGACCAGGACGAGGTGCGGCCCGACGCGCTCCTCGTCCGGCGCCCGCCGGCCGGGACCGCGGTCCGGTTGAACGCCGAGGGCTACCTCGAAGGCGCTCCTGAGCTCATCGTCGAGGTCGCGGCCAGCTCCGCGGCGATCGACCTCCACGACAAGCGCGAGTCCTACGAGCGCGCCGGGGTGCAGGAGTACCTCGTCTGGCGCGTCGAAGACCAGGCCCTCGATTGGTTTCGCCTCTCAGCCGGCCGCTTCGTCCGCGTCGCTCCGGACCCGCAGGGGCTCATCGAGAGCAGCACCTTCCCCGGCCTCACCCTCGCCGTCGATCGCCTGCTCGCCGAGGATCCAGCCGGCGTCCTGGCCGCCCTCCGATCGCCGCCGCACTGACGCATCTCACCCCCGCCCCCGCTACCGCCTAGGCTTTGATGTCCTTGCCCAGCTTGTCGGCGCCGCACTGACGCGCCTCACCCCGCCCCCGCTACCCTCGTAGGTCGCAGAGGAGCGCCGCCCGCCGCGCCAGAGGCGCACCCAGCGCATCACCCCGTCCCCGGTTCGCTTCACCCGCTCGCAGCCCTCGGCGCAGAAGGGCGAGCGCCGTCCCACGCGACCCGCCTCAGCCTCACTGTGGTCGCCAGAATTCCGGGGTGGGTTCCCGGCGTCCCACGCGACCCGGCTCAGCCTCACACCGTCCCCACCTCACCGTCCGCAACAACCGCCAGGCCCACCCCCAGCCAGGGCCTGTTCCCCCAGCATTGAGGGACAGGGGACCACTCCCTACCCGACCGGCTGCTTTTCCGGTGCCGACGCGCCGTAGCGGCTCGCGACGTAGTCGTCGAGGAGGCGCTTGAACTCCTCGACCAGCCCCTCGCCGCGCAGCGTCGTGTAGTGGCGGCCGTCCACGTAGACCGGCGCCTTCGGCTCCTCGAAGGTGCCCGGCAGCGAGATGCCGATGTGGGCGTGCTTCGACTCCCCCGGGCCGTTCACCACGCAGCCCATCACCGCCACCCGCAGCTCCTCGACGCCCGGGTACCGCTCGCGCCACTCAGGCAGCCGCTCGCGCAGATATGCCTGGATGTCGGCCGCCATCTGCTGGAAGAACGTGCTCGTCGTCCGGCCGCAGCCGGGGCAGGACGTCACCTGTGGCATGAAGCTGCGGATTTCGAGCGATTGCAGGATCTGCTGGCAGACGCGCACCTCTTCGGCGCGGTCGCCACCGGGGAGGGGCGTGAGCGAGACCCGGATCGTGTCGCCGATCCCCTCCTGCAGCAGGATCGCCAGGCCGGCCGTGCTCGCCACGATCCCCTTCGTGCCCAGCCCCGCCTCGGTCAGCCCCAGGTGGAGCGGGTAGTCGCAGAGCGCCGCCAGCCGCCGGTAGACGTCTATCAGATCCTGCACACCCGAGACCTTGGCGCTGATGATGATCCGGTCGTGCGGCAGGCCGCAGCCCTCGGCGAACTCGGCCGAGCGCAGCGCGCTCTGCACCATCGCCTCGAGCGTCACCTCGCGCGCCGGCAGTGGGTCGGCTCGGCGCGCGTTCTCGTCCATGAGCTCGGTCAGCAGCGCCTGGTCGAGCGAGCCCCAGTTGACGCCGATCCTGACCGGCTTGCCCCAGCGGATCGCCTGGTCGACGATCGCCTTGAAGTGCTCGTCGTGGCGCTTCGTGCCGACGTTGCCCGGGTTGATGCGGTACTTGTCGAGCGCGCGGGCGCACTCGGGGTACTTCGTCAGCAGGATGTGCCCGTTGTAGTGGAAGTCGCCGACGATCGGCACGCGGCAGTTGCGCTCCCGCAGCTCCCGCACGATCGCGGGCACCGCCTCGGCCGCGGCCTCGGTGTTCACGGTGATCCGCACGATCTCGCTGCCCGCCCGCGCCAGTAGCAGCGTCTGGCGCACCGTCGCCTCGACGTCGGCGGTGTCCGTGTTGGTCATCGACTGGACGACGATCGGGTGTCCACTCCCGACCGGCACGCCCCCCACGTCGACGGGGACCGTCCTGCGCCGCTCGCGCACCGCCATCCCTCTGCTCCCTCCCTGGACCCGGCCTCGTTGCCCCCGGCGAAGCGCTCCGGCGCGCTCCACGCCACCTATCATTGTATCAACGCTCGGCCGGGGACAAGTCGCCGACGCTTCGACTCGGGCCAGGCGGCACCGGGCGGGCTGCGGCCGGCAGGAGCGGTGCCAGAGGTGGGAGCGCGGGAGGACAGGCATGGCGCAGAGCGTAGCGTTCAAGCGCGTGCAGCACGTGAGCGTCGGTCGGCCGCCCGGCAGCAGCCGGGATGAGGCAGTGGCGTTCTACGGCGGGGTGCTCGGGCTGCCCGAGGTGCCGGTGCCCGAGACGCTCGACCGCAACGAGCTGGCCTGGTTCACGGTGGGCGAGAGTGAGCTGCACGTCTTTCTGGAGGGGCGCCGGACGGAGCGAGGGGGCCAGCACCTCTGCCTGGAAGTGGCCGACGCCGCCGCGCTCGAGGCGCTGCGGCGCCGGCTCGAAGCCGCCGGCGTGCACGTCGAGGACACGACGCCGATCCGCAACCGGCCGCGCTTCTTCGCCCGCGATCCGTTCGGCAACCGGCTCGAGTTCACGGCGATCCTCGGCCCCTACCGCTGACCGGACCGATCCCCTACCCGCCCATGGGTGGGAGCCGGTGCGCGACGACGCCGGCTCGCCCACGGCAATGGTAGGTGCGGACACAAGCCAGCACGTGCCACCGGCGGGCGGCGCGGGGATCATGCACGTTGCGAACGTGTTCCGGTGGGCGATGGCCGGTCACCCGCCCTTGATGCGGAAGCGTGGGAGCGTGATCTCGTCCGTCACGTCGTCGTAGACGAGCTCGACCGGCTGGCCGACCTTGATCTTCGCCGGGTTCGGCTCGACGTCGACGAGGTTGCCCATCATGCGCGCCCCCTCCTCGAGCTCGACGAGCACGACGGCATAGGGCACATCGCTGAACCCGCCGCCGGGGTTGCGGCCGATGTAGTTGATGGTGAAGGCGTGGATCACACCCCGGCCCGAGATCGGTCGCCACTGCAGGTCGCGCGAGCCGGTGTAGGGACAGACGTTGCGCGGGTAGAAGACGTAGCGGTCGGCCGCCGGGCTGTACTGGATCTGCGCCGCGTGCGCCTTGAGGCTGTCCCAGAACGGCTTCGTCACGGGATCGGGCACGGGCAGCGGCTTTTTGTACTCCGACATCGAACTTCCTCCTAGTCGCGCGCCAGGATGACCGTGCCGGTGGCGGAGAGGACACCCCCGGTGCCGTGGGCGACCGCCAGCTTCGCGTCGGGCACCTGGCGGATACCCTGGTCCTGGTAGTCGTGGCGGAGCTGCCGCGTCGCCTCGATCACCGTGAAGACGCCGTACATCCCCGAGTGGGTGTAGGAGAGGCCGCCGCCGTTGGTGTTCATCGGGAAATCGCCCCCCGGCGCCGTGCGCTGGCCGCTCACGAAGGCGCCGCCCTCGCCCTTCTGGCAGAAGCCGAGATCCTCGAGCGAGAGCAGCACCGTATAGGTGAACGAGTCGTAGATCATCGCCAGGTCGATGTCGTCGCGGCTCACACCCGCCATCTCGAAGGCGCGCTGGCCCGAGATGCGGCCCGGACCCGCCGTCAGGTCGGGCATCTGGGAGATCATGGTGTGGTCGTGGCTCTCGCCGAAGCCGAGCACGCGGACCGGCCGCTGCTTCAGGTCGCGCGCGCGCTCCAGGCTGGTGACAACGATGGCGCCGCCGGCGTCGGTCACGAGGCAGCAGTCGAGCAGGTTGAGCGGGTAGGCGATCGGGCGCGACTTCAGCACATCCTCGATCGTGATCGGGTCGCGCATCATCGCCTTCGGGTTGAGCTGCGCCCACTTGCGCGTCGCGACCGCGATCTCGGCCAGTTGCTCCTTCGTCGTCCCGTACTGGTACATGTGGCGCGTGCACGCCATCGCGTAGGCGCCGACCGGCATCGGCAGCCCGAACGGCTCCTCGAACTGGCCGCGCAGCGTGCGGCCGCCGCTGGGCGCGCGACCGGGCATGCCGACGCGCGACCGCCCGCTCTCGCCGTGGGTGATGAGCGCCACCGAGCAGAGCCCCTGGGCGATGGCGGCCACGGCGTGGCCGACGTGGATCACGAACGAGCAGCCGCCGATGGCGGTGTTGTCGGTGTAGGTCGGCACGATGCCGAGGTACTCGGCGATCTCGGTCGTCTGGATGCCGGCGGTGAAGATGCCGTCGACGTCGCGCGTGGTCAGGCCGGCCTCGGCGAGCGCGTTCTCGGCCGCCTCGGCGTGGAGCTGGAGGTGCGACTTGTTCGGGACGATGCCGATCTCGTCCGACTCGGCCACGCCCACGATCGCGCACGCCCCCGAAAGCGCGTGTGCCATCTGCTGTCCCTTCCCCCGGCCCTAGGCGGTCCCGAGCTTCCAGAAGCGGATGCCGTTGCCCAGGTCCTGGCCGGTCTCGTCCTTCAGGTCGCGGATCGTCTGGCCGAGCGCGCGGAACGGCGGCTCGCTCAGGTCGCGCGCGATCGTCTCGGGCATCAACCGGCGCAGCTCCTCGACCGTGAAGCGGTCCTTCGAGCGGATCACGCCGTAGATGCTCGGCTGGTTGAGGCGCGCGTAGTTGTAGCCGAGCGAGTAGAAGACCTGGCCGTTGATGTAGCCCGCCTCCTCGCTCGCCAGGTAGACGACGAGCGGCGCCACGTTGTCGGGGTCGAGCTCGGTGCCCTTCGCCAGCTCGCTCGGGAGCTTGCCGTACTTCTGCAGCGCCTCCTCGCGCCGGGTCGGGATCGAGTCGATCATGCGCGTGGCCCCGCTGGGCAGGATCGAGTTGGCGGTGACGCCGTAGCGGCTGAGGGCATTGGCGGTCGACCACATCAGGCCGGTGATGCCGTTCTTGGCGGCGGCGTAGTTCGGCTGGCCGGGCGCGCCGTAGGCCGAGTTCGACGCCATGCTGATGATGCGGCCGTAGCCCGCCTTGCGCATGTGGATCGACGCGGCGCGCGTGCAGTTGAACGTGCCCTTCAGGTGGACCGCGATCACCGCGTCCCACTCCGCCTCGGTCATGTTGAAGATCATGCGGTCGCGCAGGATGCCCGCGACGTTGACCAGGATGTCGATCCGGCCGAACTCGCGCACGCACTGCTCGATGATCTCGGTCGCCTGCTCGAAGTCGGCCACCGAGCCGGTGTTGGCGACCGCCTTGCCGCCCGCCGCCTTGATCTCGTTGACCACCTCCTGGGCCGGTCCGACGTCCTGACCCTCGCCGCTGAGCGAGGCACCCAGGTCGTTGACGACCACGCCCGCCCCCTCGGCCGCCATCAGCAGCGCGATGCCCCGGCCGATCCCGCGGCCGGCTCCCGTGACGACCGCCGCCCGCCCGTCGAGAATGCCCATGTCTCCTCTCCCTCTCAGGATCAATCTCTGTTTCTCGGGTCGAAGACCCGAGCGCCGCCCTGCCCCGGTAGGTCGGCGCGCCACGCGCGCCGCAAGCATAGCGCAGACCGTTCGGGCGCGCGCTCGATCAGCTCCAGTCGCCGCACGTCGCGTCGCCGCGCGAAGCGACGACCGCGGGGCAGGTGGACGCGACGGTCAATGGCGGCGGCCAACCTGGCGGAACTCGACCGTGTCCGTCGCCCGGTCCCAGACCGCGAACTGGCCCCCGACGAGCGCGCCCGGATTGATGACGTAGCGCCGCTCCGGCCGCAGCGGGAGCCTACGCCGCTCGACCGAGATCGGCCCGCGGTCGTCGCGCGCCGAGCGCAGGTGGGTGTGGCCGACGAAGGTGAGCCGGCTCGCTGCCGGCGCCGGCGGTTCGACGGCGGTTGCCGGTGTGTCGACGGCGTCCTCGATCAGCGGGTGAGCGAGGCCGGACGGGGACGCCTCCCAGCGGCGGAAGAAGCCCGCCACGGTGTCGATCGCCGGGCCGGGATCGTCGTGGGCGAAGACGACGTCCTCGAGCTCCAGCCGCTCGTGCAGGTGTCGGAGGAACGCCGCCACCTCCGGCCCGAGCTCGGTGGCCTGGAGCGCCTCGCGCTCGTGGTTGCCCAGCACGCCGAGCACGCGCCAGCCCTCGAACGCCTCGACACAGGCGGCCGCCTCGTCGGCGCGGTCGAAGAGGTCGCCCAGCAGCGCCACCGCCTCGACCCCGCTGTCGCGGCACTGGGCCAGCGCCTCGCGCAGCGCCCGCAGGTGGCCGTGGACGTCGGCCACGAGCGCGATCCGCCCCTCGGGCAGGTAGAGCCGCGTCACGAGCCCGCCACCGCGGGCGCGCCCGCCCGCTCGGCCCTGGCCGGCACGATCAGGCAGTCGAGCGCGCGAACACCCTGTCCGGCCGGCAGCACCACCAGCGGGTTCACGTCGATCTCCTCCACCAGCTCGCCCAGGTCCGCCACCAGCTCCGAGAACCGAGCCAGCGCCTCCACCAGCGCCTCGACGTCCGCCGCCGGCTGCCCGCGCACCCCATCGAGGATGGCGCGGCCGCGCAGCCCGTCCAGCATCTCGCGCGCTTCGTCGGCCTCGAGCGGCGGCACCCGCAGCGCCGTGTCCTTGAGCACCTCCACGAAGATGCCGCCGAGCCCGACCAGCACCGTCGGCCCGTACTGCGGATCGCGCGAGGCGCCCAGGATCACCTCCTGCCCCCCGGCGACCTGCTCCTGCACCAGCACGCCGGCGATCTCGGCCGACGGGTCGTAGCGCCGGGCGCTCGCGATGATCTCCGCGAATGCCTGGGCGACGGCCGCGTCGTCGGCCACGCCCACGCGCACGCCGCCGGCCTCGGTCTTGTGGGTGATCTGGGGGCTCTCGATCTTGAGCACCACGGGATAGCCGATCGCGCGCGCCGCCGCGACCGCCGCGTCGGCGGTGGTCGCCAGACGCTCGAGGGTGACGCCGATGCTGTAGAGGGCGAGGAGCTGCTTGCCCTCGCGCTCGGTGAGCGGGCGGCCGCCGGCCGCCTGGACCAGCCGCCGTGCCCGCTCGGCCGCGTCGAGCGGGGTGAGCCGCCGGGCACCTCCCGCCCGGCGGCGCTCGCGCTCGCGCTGGAACCGGCCGTAGCGGGCGAGCGCCGCGATCGCGCGCAGGCCCGTCTCCATCCCGCCGAAGAGGAACGGCACGCCGTCGAACGCCGCGATCGGCTCGACGACCGGCGCCAGCGCCATCGACGCCTCGTGGAACGTGCCGCCGCTGAGCGACAGCACCAGGAAGACCTTGTCGGGGTGGCGCTCGGCCGACTCGCGCAGCGCCGTCAGCGCCGCCGACTGTGCGTCGAGGTAGCCGGGCACGCCCGGCCCCGCCCAGAGCACGATGTCGACGTCGGGCAGCGCCGCGATCTCGCCGATGGCGCCGCCGGTGATCTTCGGGTCGCGCCCGGCCTGGGCCGTGATGTCGAGCGGGTTGCCGACCGGCCCGAACTCGGGCACGATCGCGCGCAGCCGCCCCGCGACGTCGGCGGGCAGCCCGGGGAACTCGACGCCCGCCTCGGGCGCCAGGTCCGAGAGCAGGCCGACCGCGCCGCCGGAGAGGAGCACCGTGCCGACGCGGTGGCTGCGCGGCAGCTTGCGGCTGTGCATCACCGCGATCGTGTCGACCAGCTCCTCGACGGTGCGCACCGGGGTGATGCCGTGGCGACGCGCCAACGCCTCGAACGAGGCGTGCGAGCCGACCAGCGCGCCGGTGTGCGCCCGGGCCGACCGCTGGCTCGCCTCGGTCCGGCCGATCTTGAGCATCACGATCGGCTTGCGCGCGTCGGCCGCCAACTCCGCCACCTCGATCAGCCGCTCCGGCGAGCGGACCTGCTCGGTGAAGCAGCCAATGACGCGCACATCGGGATCGTCGATGAAGTAGCGCAGGTAGTCGACCGTCTGCAGGTCGGCCTCGTTGCCCGAGGTCACCACGTAGTTGACGCCCATGCGCCGGTCGAGGCAGGGCACGACGCACGCCTGCGACATCTGCCCGCTCTGGAGGACGAAGGCGATCTCGCCCGGCCGCAGGTGCTGGTAGCGGTAGATCGTGGCGTTGAGCCGGCCCGGCATGCTCATCACGCCCAGGCAGTTCGGCCCGACCACGCGGATGCCGCTGCGCCGGCTCCAGGCCGTCAGCTCCGCCTGGCGCGACTCGCCGTCGCCCGTCTCACCGTAGCCGCTGGAGATGATGTTGACGATGCCGACGCGCTTCTCTTCCGCCTGCCGCAGCACCTCCGGCACGACGCGGTTCGGCACCGCCACCAGTACGTGGTCGAGTTCGTCGGGGATATCGAGGAGCGAGGGATAGCAGGGCACGTCCCCGATACAGTCGTAGCGCGGGTTGACCGCGTAGACCCGCCCCTGGAAGCCATAGTCGACGATGTTGCGCAGCATCGAGGAGATTAGGCCGGGTGTGCGTGAGGCGCCCACCAGGGCGATCGAGCGCGGTTTCAGCAGCCGGTCCAGGTGCATCTGCAGCGGCTCTCGCATGGTCGACACGCCCTCTCCCCGCCTACGCCCACGCCGCGACCGGCTCGCTGCCCGCCGCCACGACCCCGCACGGCACGATCAGGCAGTCGAGCGCGCGGACACCGCGCCCCCGCTCGAGCACGACGAGCGGGTTGACGTCGATCTCCTCGACCAGGTCACCGAGGTGGGCCGCCAGCCGGGAGAACCGCACCAGCGCGTCGATCAGCGCATCGACATCGGCCGGCGGCCGACCGCGCACCCCCTCGAGGATCGCCCGGCCCCGCAAGCCGTCGAGCATCTCGCGTGCCTCCTGCTCATCGAGCGGCGGCACCCGCAGCGCCGTGTCCTTGAGCACCTCCACCAGGATGCCGCCGAGCCCCACCAGCACCGTGGGACCATACTGCGGATCGCGTGCCGCGCCCAGGATCACCTCCTGCCCGCCCGACACCTGCTCCTGCACCACCACCCCGGCGATCTCGGCGGCCGGGTTGTGCCGCCGGGCGCTCGCCACGATTTCGGCGAAGGCCCGGGCCACCCCCTCCGCGGAGTCGATGCCCAGGCGCACGCCGCCGGCCTCGGTCTTGTGGGTGATCTGCGGGCTCTCGATCTTCAGCACGACCGGGTAGCCGATCGCCTCCGCCGCCGCCACCGCCTCGTCGGCGGTCGTCGCCAACCGCTCCGGCGCCGTGGCGATGCCGTAGAGGGCGAGGATCTCTTTGCCCTCGCGCTCGGTGAGCGGCCGGCTGCCGGCCGCCTGCACGAGCGCGCGCGCCCGCTCGGTCGCCTCGGTGGGGCTGGACGCGGTTGCGCCGGCGGAGCGGCGGCGCGCGCGCTCGCGCTGGAACTCGGCGTAGCGGATCAGGGCGGCCACCGCCCGCAGCACGTTCTCGGTGCCGCCGTAGAGGAACGGGATGCCGTCGAGCTCGGCCACGGGCCGCGCCATCTGGATGCTCGGGTTCTGCGTCTCGTGGAGCCTGCCGCCCACCAGGGAGGAGACGAGGATCACCTTCTCGGGGTGGCGGTCGACCGCGTCCTGCAGCGCCTTCATCACCACCGACTCGGCGTCGGCCAGCGCCGGGAAGCCGCGCGAGTAGAGGATGACGTCGATGTTCTCCGCCGCCGAGAGCGCCTCGACCGCGCCGGTCCAGATGCTCGGCTGGTAGATGAACATCGCGGTCGTGTCGAGCGGGTTGCCGACCGAGCCGAACTCGGGCAGCACGGTCTTGAGCCGCTCGACCGTCGGCGCCGGGAGCGGCGGGAACTCGAGCCCGACCTGCGGCGCAAGGTCGGCCAGCATCCCGGCGGCCCCGCCGGACACGAGGAGCGAGCCGACGCCGCGCCCGCGCGGCAGCTTGCGCGAGAGGAGCGCCGCCATCGTCTCGAGCAGCTCGTCGATCGTGCTGACCAGCGCGATGCCGTGGCGCCGGGCCACCGCCTCGAAGGTGGCGTAGGAGCCGACGAGCGAGCCCGTGTGCGCCATCGCCGAGCGCCGGCTGAGCTCAGTGCGCCCGATCTTGAGCATCACGATCGGCTTGCGCGCGTCGGCCGCCAACTCCGCCACCTCGATCAGCTTCTCGGGTGTCTTCACCTGCTCGGTGAAGCAGCCGATCACCCGCACCTCGGGGTCGTCCAGGAAGTAGCGGATGTAGTCGGCGGTCTCGACATCGGCCTCGTTGCCCGAGGTGATGCAGTAGGCGACGCCGATGCCGCGGTCGAGGCAGGGCACCACGCAGCACGAGCCCATCTGCCCGCTCTGGAGCACGAAGGCAAACGGGCCGGACTTGAGCCGGGCCGGCTCGAAGTAGTAGGGCATCGCCTGGAGCTTGCCCGGCAGGCTCATCAGGCCGAGGCAGTTCGGTCCGACCACGCGGATGCCGGTGCGGGCGCTCCAGGCCGCCAGCTCGCGCTGCTTCTCGGTGCCCAGCTCGCCCGTCTCACCGAAGCCGCTGGTAATGATCGTGACCGCGCCGACGCCCTTGCGCTCGCAGTCGGCGAGGATGCCCGAGACCAGCCGCTCGGGCACCCCCACGACCACGTGGTCGACCACCCCCGGCACCTCGGGCAGCGAGGGGTAGCAGGGGATCTCCCCGATCCGGTCGTAGCGCGGGTTGACCGCGCACAGCTCGCCCTCGAAGCCGTAGGCCCGCACGTTGCGCAGGATCGAGGTGACGTAGCTGGGGTTCTGCGAGGCGCCGACGACCGCCACCCCGCGCGGTTTCAACAACCGATCCATGCCTTGCCGCATCGCATCTTGCATGGCCGGAACGCACTCCTCCCGCCGATTTCGCCTGGACACCCCGCCACCCGCCGCCGGTGGACCGGGGCCGAGGTGAGTCTACACCCTGCGCGCAGCCAGGCTCCCCCCTCGCGTCGGGAGGGGGGAGCCCGCGGGAGCTCAGAAGTAGAGCCGCGAGACGGTCTCGGCCACGCAGCCAGGCCGCGGCTCACCCTCGACCTCGACGGTCGTCTCGTAGGTGAGCTGGACGCAGTTCGGGTTGACCTCCTCGACGTTGAGCAGCTTGCTGCGCGAGCGGATGCGCTTGCCGACCCGCACCGGGCCGGGGAAGCGCACCCGGTTGAGGCCGTAGTTCACACCCATCTTCTGGCCGAGGTCGAGCTTGATCCCCTCTCGGTCCCGGTTGAGCAGCGGCAGCAGCGAGAGGGTGAAGTAGCCATGCGCCACCGTGCCGCCGAACATCGTCTTAGCCGCCCGCTCGGGATCGACGTGAATGTACTGGTGGTCGCCGGTGATGTCGGCGAAGGCGTTGACCGCCTCCTGCGTCACCGTGTACCACTTGCCGACGCCGATCTCCTGGCCGATCAGCTCCTTCAGCTCGGCCACCGACGAGATCGTGCGGTCCTTCAGCTCCGACATGCTACGCCACCGCCATCGCTTCGGCGCTCGCCAGCGCCTGCTCGAGCGCCTGGGCGCGCCAGGCGTCCGGGTCGCCGTACTTCGGCCCGTTGTGGTAGATGCGCTTCATGAAGAAGTGCAGGTCGTGGTCCCAGGTGAAGCCGATGCCGCCGTGGAGCTGGAGCGACTTGTTCGCCACCGTCCGGCAGCCCTCGCTCACCGTCGCCTTGGCGACGGCGGCGCCCATCTTCGCCTCCTCCTCGGTCGCGCCCTGGGCCCAGGCGGCGTAGTAGGTGGCGGCGTGCGCGTTCTCGACGTCGACCAGCATCTCGGCCGCCATGTGCTTGATCGCCTGGAACAAGCCGATCGGCTGATTGAACTGCTCCCGCACCTTGGCGTACTCGACGCTCATCTCCAGGCAGCGGCGCGCCGCGCCCAGCATCTCGGCGCAGGCGCCGACCGCCGCGTGCCGCAGCGCCACCTCGAGCGCCGGCCAGCCGCGGTCGACTGCGCCCAGCACCCGGTCGCCGGCCACGCGCACGCCGTCGAAGGTCAAGCGGTAGTCGCGGTTGGTCAGGTCGAGCTCGGTCAGCGCCTCCATGCTCAGCCCGGCCGAGCCCTGCTCAACCACGAAGAGCGTGATCGCCTCCTCCGCCTCGCCCGTGCGCGCGGGCACGATGATCAGGTCGGCGGCATGCGCGAAGGGCACGAACTGCTTGCGCCCGGTCAGCGTCCAGCCGTCCCCGTTGCGCTCCGCCTTCAACTGGACGCCCGAGGGCGTGTAGTTGATGTCGTCCTCGATGAACGCGAGCGTGGCCTTGAGCTCGCCGTTGGCGATGCCGGGCAGGTACCGCGCCTTCTGGTCGTCGGTGCCGCCGGCCATAATCGCCGAGCCGGCGAGCACGACCGTGGCGAAGTAGGGGCTGGGCACGGCGGCGCGGCCCATCTCCTCCAGGACGAGGGCGAGCTCGACGAAGCCGAGCCCCTGGCCGCCGTACTCCTCGGGGAAAGGCAGCCCCTGCAGGCCGATCTCGGCCATCTTGCGCCACATCCCCTCGGAGTAGCCCGAGGGCTGCTCGATGATCTGGCGCAGGACCGGCGTCGGGCACTCGTTGGCGAAGAAGTCGCGCGCGGCGTCGCGGATCCCGAGCTGTTCGTCGTTGAACCCGAAATACATGGCGTGGTTACCCCTGCTTCTTCTGGGCGGCGGCCGCCGCGATCGCCTGGCGGTCGGCGCGCACCTCGCGCGGCAGGCCGAGCACGCGCTCGCCGATAATGTTCTTCTGGATCTGCGAGGAGCCGGCGTAGATCGTCGACGCCTTGGCGTACAGGTAGTCGTAGGTCCAGGTGCCGGCGGTGTGGGCCTCGGCGTCCTCCTTGAGCTTCAGCTCGGGCGGCAGCCCCTTGTCCACCTGCCCGTACATGCCGAGGATCTCCATGATCAGCTCCTCGTGCCGCACGTGCATCTCGGTGTAGTTGAGCTTGTCGACCGACGACTCGGGGCCGAGCTTCTCGCCGCGCTCGAGCTTCGAGAGGATGCGCAGCCCCGTGTAGCGCAGGTTCTCGGTCTCGGTCCAGATGCGCGCCAGCTTCGAGCGCACGAGCGGATCCTCGATCGCCGGGCGGCCGTTGCGCTTGAGCGTGTGGCAGACCTCGACCAGCCGGTAGAAGCGCGCCTTGAACGAGGTCACGCGCGCCAGGATATTGCCGCCGCGCTCGTAGCCGAGCGTGGTCTGCGCAAGGTGCCAGCCCTTGTTGAGCTCGCCGATCAGGTTCTCCGCCGGCACCTTGACGTTGGTCATGAAGACCTCGGCGAACTCGGCGCCGCCCGTGATCTGGCGCAGCGGGCGCACCTCGACGCCGGGGCTCTTCATGTCGAGGATGAAGTAGGAGATCCCCTCGTGCTTGCGGACGGTGTTGTCGGTGCGGGCGAGCAGGATGCCGAGGTGGGCGCGCAGCCCCGAGCTCGTCCAGACCTTCTGGCCGTTGACGATGAAATGGTCCCCGTCGCGCACGGCGCTCGTGCGCAGGCTGGCGAGGTCCGAGCCGGCGTTGGGCTCGGAGTAGAGCTGGCACCAGATCTCCTCGGCGGTGAGGATCTTCTTGATGTAGCGCTGCTTCTGCGCCTCGGTGCCGTGGTGGATGAGCGTCGGGCCGATGAAGCCGATGCCCAGGCCGTTGACGGGGCCGGGCGCATCCACGCGCGCCATCTCCTCGGCCACGATCGCCTGCTCCATCGGGCGCGCCTCCTGGCCGCCGTAGGCCTTGGGCCAGCCCATGCCGACGAAGCCCGCCTCGTAGAGCTTGCGGTGCCAGGCGAGGCGCTCCTCCCAGGTCTTGAGCTCGTGCTTGGGCGTGTTCGCCTCGAACCACGCCCGCACCTTCGCGCGGTAGGCCAGATCCTCGGGGGTGTAGTTGAGATCCAACGTCGACTCCTTCCCTCGCTTCACCTCGCCGCCCACCCCGCCGAGCCCGGCGCGGGGACGGGAGCTCTGCCGCCGGCCGGTCCCCGCCACCCCGGGCGGGAACCGACCGTTCGTTTCCCTCCTCCCCCGGCTGGGCCCGTTCGGGGCTCGTCTCCGGGGAGTGGTCGCCCGCGCCCGGGCGACCGCGACCTGCCGCCGCAGCGGCGCCGGCGGCGCTACCGGCTGCCGCGCAGCCGGGGATCGAGCACGTCGCGCAGCGCGTCGCCCAGCATGTTGAAGCCGAACACCGCCAGCGTGATCGCCAGGCCCGGCCAGATCGAGAGCCACGGCGACTGGAGCATGAAGGCGCGGCCCTGGCCGCTGAGCATGCCGCCCCAGGCGGGGGCCGGGGGCGGGACGCCGTAGCCCAGGAAGCTCACGGTCGACTCGGCCAGGATCGCGCCGCCGAGCTGCACCGTCGCCAGAATGATAATCGGTGCGAAGACATTCGGCAGCACATAGCGCACGAGGATTCGGCGGTCGGTGGCGCCGATGCAGCGGGCGCTCTCCATGTAGGGCTGGTAGCGGATCGCCAGCACCGCGCTGCGGATCACCCGCGAAGCGCCCGGCGCCAGCAGGATCCCCAGCACGAACGTCACGTTCCACAGGCCTGGGCCGAACATCGAGATGATGCTGATGAGCAGTACCAGCGCCGGGAACGAGATCCAGATGTCGACGAAGCGCTGCACCAGCAGGTCGAAGAGGCCACCGAAGTAGCCCGAGATGGCGCCGATGATCGTCGCCAGGCCCGTGCCGATCAGCACGGCGCCGAAACCGACCGTCACCGACACGCGCGCGCCGTAGATGATGCGGCTGAGCATGTCGCGGCCGTTGGCGTCGGTGCCGAGCGGGTGGGCCAGGCTCGGCCCCTGCAGCCGCACGTCGGCGTGCGCCTCGTCGTAGGGGTAGGGCGCGAGGAGGGGCGCCAAGATCGCGGTGAGCAGCAAGAGGAGCACGATCGCGCCGCCGAAGGCGCCCAGCGGCTTCTTGCGGATGAAGAGGCCCAGCGCGCCCAGCGGCGTCCGGCGCGGGCGCAGGTCGGCGGGCGCCGCTGCCAGGGCGCCGGGCGAGCGCGCGACCTCGACTCGGGCGGACATCGTCACCTCCAGGGCTCGGTCTAGCTGTAGCGCACCCGTGGGTCGAGCCAGCCGTAGACCAGGTCGACGAACAGGTTGGCGCTGAGGATGAAGGCGGCGAAGATCAGGTTGATCGCCTGGATGACGGGGTAGTCACGGTACTGGATCGCCTCGAGCAGGTAGCGCCCCATGCCGGGCAGGGAGAAGATGCTCTCGAGCACCACCGTCCCGCTGATCACGATCGCCACCTGCAGGCCCAGCAGCGTGACCACCGGGATGATGCCGTTCTTGAGCGCGTGGCCGAAGATGACCACGCGCTCCGAGAGCCCCTTCGCCCAGGCGGTGCGGATGTAGTCGTTGCGCAGCACCTCGAGCATCTGGGCGCGTGTGAGGCGCATGAGCGACCCCGCCAGCGCCAGCCCGAGGATGATCGCGGGGATGACCATCTGCTGGAGGTTGCGGCCGGGGTCGTCGAAGAGCGGTGTGTAGCGCAGGGGCGGCGTCCAGCGCCACCAGACCGACGGCAGCGTCACCACCAGCGTGCCGAGCCAGAAGCCCGGGATCGCCAGCATCGCGATCGCCGAGCTGCGGAAGAGGTAGTCGAGCAGCGTATCCTGGCGCACCGCCGCGAAGACGCCGATCGGGATGGCCACGATGATGCCGAACACCAGCCCCATCACGCCGAGCTGGATCGTCACCGGCAGCCGGCGCAGCAGCTCCTCCCCGATCGGCGTGTTGCTGCGCAGCGAGTTGCCGAAGTCGCCGCGCACCACCCCGCCCAGCCACTCGAGGTACTGGACGTGCATCGGCCGGTCGAGCCCGAGCTTGTGGCGCAGGTCGTCGGCGTCCTTGCCGTAGGAGAAGTCCTGGAGCAGCATCGTGACGGCGTCGCCCGGCAGGAAGCGGACGAGGCCGAAGACGATGAGGCTGATCCCCAGCAGCGTTGGCACCGCCAGCGCCAACCGATTGAGGACGTACTTATGCATCGCCCGCTTACTTGTCAAGCCAGAGCTTCGGAAAAACCTCCCCGCCGTAGCCGTAGTCAGAGATCGGGTAGAAGTCCTTCACGTAGCTCTGGTAGGCGTAGTAGACGTAGCCGACGGTGCCCTGCGGGTAGTACTGCTGTTCGCCGAGGTAGCGCTGGATGTCGAAGATGATGCTCTTGCGCTTCGCCTTGTCGAGCGTACGCATCTGCTCCTCGATCATCGCGATCAGCTTCGGATCGTCGATCTTGCCGCCGTGCAGGCGCGTGCCCTGCGGGTGGTACATGTTGTAGAGGTAGTCGTGCGGCTCGGTGAACGGCGTCTCGAGCGCCCAGACGAGGATGCCGTCCTCGAAGTTGCCGCGGAACGTGTTGGCGATGTAGACCGAGTATTCCTGCGGCTTGAGCTCGGTCTCGATGCCGATCGCCTTAAGGTCCTGCTGCACCAGCTCGGCCGACTGGTCGAACACCTGCCCATAGCCGGTGCTGAACAGCAGCGTCGTCTTGATCCCGTTCGGGTAGCCCGCGTCGGCCAGGAGCTTGCGCGCCGCCTCGACATCGTGCTTGAAGTATTTACCGTTCTCACCGTACTCCGGGCTGCGCGGGTCGATCCACCACTCCGAGAGCGCGGCCGGGACGAAGTTGTTCCAGGTGCCCTCGTTGTTCTGGATCACCTTGATGTGGTTGTCGCGGTTAAGCGCCATCGACACCGCCTGGCGCACCCGCTTGTCGTTGAACGGCGGCTTGTCGAGCTTCCAGAAAATGAACGGGATGTTGAGGTTCACCCAGCGGTTGAGCTTGATGTCGGGTCGTTCCTTCTGGAACGAATCGACTTCCTGGGCCGTGATCGGGGCGGTGTCAAGCTCGCCCGCGCGCAGGCCGGCACTGCGGGTGGCGTTGTCCTGGATGTAGAGCCCCTGGATCTCGTTGACGTAGGGCTGCGGCGACAGGTAGTAGTCGGGATTGCGCCGGCCGAAGAAGCCGGTGCCGCTCTCCTGCCGCGTAAAGATGAACGGCCCCGAGCCGACCGCGCGCTTGTTGGCGTCCCCGTCCGCCTCGACCAGCTCCTTCGGGATGATGAAGAAGACGGGCGCGGCCATCAGCGCCTCGAACGGCGCGTAGACGTACTTAAGCTTGAACTCGACCACCCGCTCCGACGGCGCGTTGACCGCTTCGACGACGTCGTACATCGTCTTCTCGGGCGAGACCTCGCGGAAGCGGTTGAACGACCAGACGACGTCCTGCGCCGTCACCGGCCGGCCGTTCAGGGGCGGCACGTTGTGCCACTTGGCGTTGGGCCGTAGCGTGAACTGGTAGGTCAGCCCGTTGTCGCTCACCTTCCAGCTCTCGGCCAGGTCGCCCACGATGATGTAGGCGTGGTTGTCGATGTCTGGACCCTTTTTGCTGTAGAGGAGGCGGCTGTAGAAGAAGCCGGCGAACCCCTTGGTGCGAAAGCTGATCTGCAGGTGCGGATCGAGCCCCGGCGGGTTATCGGTGAAGATCCAGGCGCGCAGCGTGCCGCCGATCTTCGGCTGGGAGCCGGCGGCCGCGGCGGCCGGGCTGCTGGCGGGCACCGGTGCGGCGGCTGGCGAGGCTGCCACCGGCGCGGCCCCCACCGGCGATGCGGCGGGCGGTGGTGCGG
>JBHOQZ010000283.1:0-2740 GCA_042408635.1 Chloroflexota bacterium | reverse complement strand
CGCTGATCGGGCAGCCGATGACGCTGCGGTTCAACACCTTCGAGGTCGTGGCGGTCGCGCTCACAGTCCTGATCGTCAACTTCGTCTCGCTCGACGGCGAAACGAACTGGTTCGAAGGCGCGCAGCTCCTCGCCGCCTACGGCATCCTCGCCATCGCCTTCTTTTTCCATGACTAGGCGCCGGCTCCGGGGCCCGATCGCCCTCTCGCTCGCGATCGCCGCGGCGCTGTTGCCCCCGGGGCCATCGGGGGCAGGCGGAGAGCGGCTGGCCGGGGGGCCCGCCTGCGCGGTCAGCTACTCGACGACCGAGCTGGCGGGTGGCGGCTTCGAGGCCGAGGTCCTGGTGCGCAACGGGGGCAACGCCCGGATTGGCTGGACGCTGCGCTGGGAGTTCACGCGCGCGGAGACGGTGACCGAGGCCTGGAACGCCGAGGTCCGGCAGCAGGGCGCCGCCGCGACCGCCACCAACCTGCCGTGGAACGCCGTGCTGATCTCGGGCGGCGCGGTTCTGTTCGGTTTCCGGGGTCGGTACATCGACGCGGCCGCCGAGCCACCGGCCTTCACGCTCGACGGGACGCTCTGCAACGGACCGCCGGCCGCAACCGGGGCCGCGAAGCCGCCGAAGCCTCCGGGGCAGCCTCCTCCGGCCAACTTGCCACCTGCGCCGCTGCTGCGTGAGCCGTCGGGCCGCCTGGTAGTGGGCTACTTCCCGAGCTGGGCGCACCTGCTCGGCCTCCGGGCACAAGACGTCGACTTCGGCGCGATCACCCACCTGGCCCACTTCTCGGCCACGCCGCGGCCCGACGGCACGCTCGACCTGCCGGCGTCCGGTGGATCCCCGAGCCCGGAGCTAGCCGCCCTCGCCCACCAGCGGGGCGTCAGGCTCGTGCTCGTCGTCGGCGGCTTCGGTGATGCCTTGACCGACGGCTTCGCGCGCCTCGCGGCCGATGCCGGCAGCCGCCGTGCCCTCGCGGCGAACCTGGCCGCGCTCCTCGACGCCCACGGCTACGACGGGGTGGACCTCGACTGGGAATACCCGGCCGACGCCGCCGACCGCGCCAACCTCACCGCCCTCGTCGCCGAGGTGCGGGCCGCGCTCGGCCCAGACCACTCGCTCTCGCTGGCGGTGCCGGCCTCGGCGGGCCTGGCGCGCTGGTACGACCTGCGCGCGCTGGCGCCCTACGTCGACTGGTTCGGGGTGATGACCTACGACCTCTACGCGGCCGCCTGGTCGGAGCACGCCGAGCACCACGCGCCGCTCTACTCGACCGAGCAACCGGGTCGCGGCGCCACGGTCAGCGTCGACAGCGCCCGCGCTTACTACATGGGTCGGGGGGTTGCCGCCGAACGTCTGCTGATCGGTCTGCCGTTCTACGGCCAACGCTACGACGGCGCGGACGACCTGCGCGCCGAGCTCACCAATCCGGCCGGCGGCCCGGTGGACTATCGCGACATTGTGCCGCTGATCGGCAACGGCTGGACGCTCCGGCGCGAGGCGGCGGCCGGTGTGCCCTACCTGCGTCGGGACGAGCGCCCGGGTGTGCTCGCCTTCGACGATCCCGAGTCGATCGAGGCGAAATGCGCCTACGTCGCAGGCCACGGCCTGGGCGGCGCGATCATCTGGCACCTCGGCCTGGACCGCATCGCCGGCGAGCAGCCACTCCTCCAGGCCGCGCGCGCCTGCCGCTAGCCCCGCGGCTGCACAACAGCCTCGCTGAAGGCGCCAGGGCACGTGTGGGCATCGCGGCCGCCCGGGCGGGGCCGGGACCGCGACGCGCTCAGCCCGCCTCGCCCGCCGCCAGACCACCGTTGCATCACCACGCCGCCCGGATGGGTGGGCGACGATCGGAGGCTTACAAGCGCTCCTGCCACGGCGTGGCGGGGTAGGTCGGCTCCCGCTCGGCGAGCGCGGCCGGCGCCACGATGCGGGCGCGGCCGTCGCGCATCTGGAGGAGCGGCGGCACGGCCGCCCGGTTGCGACCGGCCTCGAAACGGATGCGCCCGGCCCAGGCCGTCGGCCGCAGCGCCACATCGGTGGCGACCAGCGCGTCGCGCAGCGCCGCGCCGTCGAGGCTGCCCGCTCGCTCGAGGGCGCTCACGAGCAGGTGGACCGAGGCCCAGCCGAGGAAGTGGTGGTAGCCGAACGCCTCGCCCGGAAACCGGGCGGCCAGCCGCTGGGCCGGCGCCGCACCTGGATCGGCCGAGACGGCCCAGTTGACGTCGAAGAGCTCCTCGGCGCGGGAGCCGAGCTGCGCCGCCAGGCGCGGCTGGCTGAAGGCGCCGTTGAGGCAGCCGACCACCGCGGCCCAGTTGAGCTGCGCGATCGCCAGGTTCTCCGCCAGAAGCCGCCCGTCCGACCAGGTCTGGCAGGCAACGAGGAGGCGCGCGCCCGCGCTGTGGGCCGCCTCGACCGCCTCCGAGAGATCGTCCACGCCGAGCGGGTGGTCGACTCGGCTCACGAGCGCGAAGCCGGCCGCCGCCAGCGCCGCCGCCGCCAGGTCGGCCACGGCCCGCGTCGTGGGGTGGTCGGTGGCGAGGAGCGCGACGCGGCGCCCCTCGGTGCCCTCCCGGTCGAGGGCACGCAGGTAGCCAGCCAGCGCCTCGGCCGCCTCGCGAGCGCCGCCCCCGAGCCGGAAGGCGTAACCTCCAGCACCCACGTGCTCGGCCAGCGCATGCCCGATAAGGAGGGGGACGGTGTGCTCGTGGGCGAGCCGGGCGACCGCCGACGTGGCGGGCGCGAC
>JBHOQZ010000280.1:0-2399 GCA_042408635.1 Chloroflexota bacterium | reverse complement strand
TGCGCCCACGGCGGCGCGGAGTTGTTCAGAGACGGTGCCGCCTGTGTAACATCGAGTGATGTATAAGGATGTCGATGAGTCGGACCCAGATCTATCTCGGCGAAGAGGAGCGCGAGCTGCTCGCCCGCGTGGCCCGGGTGACAGGCGCGTCACGCTCCGAGCTCATCCGCCGTGCGATCCTCAGCACGTACCGCCGAGAGCTGACGAAGGACGAGAAGGTCCGCGCGCTCGAGCGCAGCTTCGGGTCTTGGAAGGATCGGAAGTTCACAGGGGCGGAGTACGTCGACGCGATCCGCGGTGACCTCAACGAGCGTCTCCGCCGGCTCGGCGTCGAGTGAAGCTGCTGGACACGACGGTCGCGATTGACCACCTCCGCGGCGCGGCGTCTGCGCGAGATCTCCTTCGAGCGCTTCTCGACGCCGATGAGCAGGTTTCGGCGAGCGAAGTGGTGCGCTTCGAGCTTCTTGCAGGATGTCGCCCGAGCGAGCTCGAGGTGCTCGAGGAGTTCTGCGCGGCCCTCATGTGGATTCCGGTCGACGAGGCGGTGGCACGCGGCGCCGGCGCGCTGGCTCGCGCCTACCGCGCGGCCTTCGCAGCCATCGACGACGTCGACTACATGATCGCAGCGACCGCCCTCCTCCTCGGTGCCGAGCTCCTGACCACGAACGTGAAGCACTTCCCGATGCTCGAGGGGCTCGAGCCCGCCTACTGAGGCGGCGGCCGCTCAGGTCTTCCACCTTCCACCCGGGGCTCGAGCCGCGCGGCGCGTAGCGGGCGGCTCTGCACCCACCCGGCGGGGGCCGGCCATCTTCCTCGCCACCGGCGCCCTGGCGGCGCTGCCCGCCGGCCGGGTGATGGACCGCTTCGGGCACATGCCCGTGATGCAGGCGGGCTTCGTCACCGGCATCGCCGCCTCCCTCGTCGCCGCCCTCGGCTGCCACTGGCGCTCGAGCGGCCGCGTCGCCGTCGGCTTCGCGAGATCCTGCGCCGGCTGGGCGGTGATGGGTGCCTCGACACTGGTGCTCGCCTGGCTCGAGCCCTCGCCCTCATCGGCGGCGCCTCCTACAGCGGCCTCGGCGCCGACGCGGTGGCCTACGGGGGCGAGGGCGGCGGTGGTCGCCCCGGCGCTCCTTCTCGCGCTGGCGGCGCGCCGTCCCACCCAAGCGATCGAGCCCGTGCACTGAAGCCCGCGCCGCTACGCTACCGGGGAGGGCGCGGCGACGCCTGTCACGAGGCCCCCTTGTCGCCCGTCCGGGGAACGGCCAAAATGCGAGAGCATGCTCGGCCATCGCGACGCGAGGGTCTTCGTGCCGCGGGCGGGAGCCGGCCCTCGCTACCGCTGCCCGGTTCACTCTCTCCTGTCGTGACCACCGCCGAGATCCAGGCTCCAACCGGCGCGCGCTCGCTCAGTCGGGCGCTCAGCTCCCTGCGCTACGGCGATCACGCGCTTCTCGGCCTGATGGTGGCGGTGATCACGGGCCTCAACCAGCTCTGGGTCTCCCTGGAGACCCGCCCTCCTCACTGGGACAAGGCGCGTCATCTGACGAACGCGCTCGTCTACCGCGACCTGTTTGCCTCAGGCGACCTGTGGGGGGCGCTCGTCGACTACCACTACTACCCGCCGCTCGTCTACTGGGTGGCGGATCTCTTCTACGCCGTGCTCGGCACCACCGAGGAGTGGGCGGCCATCCTCAGCCAATCCGTGTTCCTGGCCGTCCTCGCCCTCTCCACCTACGGGCTGGGCAAGGAGCTGTGGAGCCGGCGGGTGGGCCTGCTCGCAGCAGTGCTCGTCGTTACCAGCCCCATGATCGTCGGCCAGTTCAAGGACTTCCTGGCCGACGCTCCGCTCACGGCCGTGGCCGCCCTTGCCCTCTACCTGCTCGTCAGGAGCGACGACTTCTCCAGCCGCCGCTTCTCCCTCCTCTTCGGAGCGGCAGCCGGCCTCGGCCTCCTCACGAAGTGGTCGTTCGCGCTCGCCCTCGCCCTGCCGGCCGCCTACGCTGTTGGGGTCGCCTTCCTGGCCTCGCTCCGGGGAAGATCGTGGTCGCGGCCGCTCAACGCCGCGGGCGCCGCCGCCCTCGCCTTCGCCGCGGCCGGCCCCTGGTACGTGACGAACCTCGAGCGCCTTCGCATCGACACCCACCGCTTCGACACCGTCGCCGCCTCGATCGAGGGCGACCCGCCGGTGCTGAGCCCGGCGTCGATCCTCTGGTACCCCTGGAACCTCCTCTCCAACCAGCTTTACCTGCTGCCGTTCCTCCTCTTCGCCGCCGGCGCCGTCCTCCTCATGCTCCGGCGCGACCTGCGCAAACGGAACCTCTACCCCATCCTTCTCATCGTCGGCACGTACATAGCCTTCACCCTCGTCTCCAACAAGGACGCCCGCTACTCGGAGCCGA